>JANONE010000290.1:0-2422 GCA_031420675.1 Ilumatobacteraceae bacterium
GACTTGTCCACCCGTGCTTCGTCTGCTCTCCTGCCCCCTCGCTGTGCAAGAGTAAGGCTGGACAAGTCGAGGGGGAACGATGAAACGGACCGTGATCGCGGCTCTGAGCGCCGTACTGCTGATGGCGGGGTGCAGCGACGACGGCACGGCGACTACCCAGACCAGCGCGGTCAGCGAGTCGACCGTGGCCGACACCGTGGCCACTACGCCGGCCACGGAGCCGACAGAGACGACCATCGAATCCGTGCCCGCGCCCATGGCGGCCGACGCTGCCACCATCGCCATAGTCCAGAAGGCTCTCGCCGCCGGGCCTGCCGGCTGCGACCCGCTGGACACCAAGCGCTGCCTGCTGCCCTTCCCCAGCAACGCCTACACCGTCGCCGATACCGCGACCGACACCGGACTGCGCGTCGCAATGCCCGTCGGCGCGCTCGCCGCCAACGCCTCGGGCGTCGACATCGACCTCACCGAGTGGAACCGCAACGACGGGTTCAGCCCTAACACGCCGATCCTGGCCTACCTGCCCGGGCTCGATGCTGCGGCCTCGAACCTGCCCAAGTGGACCGACATCGGTGCCTCGCTCGCCGACGACGCCACGGTGGTACTCATCGACACCGACACCGGCGAGCAGATCCCGCTCTGGGCCGAGATCGATGCCCACGCGGCAAGCGACGACGACCGCCTCCTCACCATCCGTCCGGCGATCAGCCTGCCCGAAGGCCACACATTCGCCGTCGGCCTGCGCGGCATGGCCGACGCCGACGGCGCCGCAATCGAGCCCTCCACCAGCTTCGTCGTCTACCGCGACAACCTGACCACCGGCATTGATGCGATCGAAACCCGTCGGCCCGAGATGGAGACTGGCTTCGCCGCTCTCGCGGCCGCCGGCGTAACGCGCAGCGACCTGCAACTGGCGTGGACGTTTACCGTCGCCAGCACTCGCAACATCAGCGAACGCATGTTGCACATCCGCGACGACGCGTTGGCCACGCTGGGCGACGTCGCCCCCGCCTACACCATCACCGCAGTGACCCCGAACAGCGACGACAACATCGCACTGCAGATCGAGGGCACGTACACCATCCCCAACTACCTCACCGCCGACGGCTCGCCGGGCAACAGCTTCTTCTACTCAAGCAACACAATCGACTCGCTGCCCCAGCAGAACGGCACCATCGAATCACCGTTCGTGTGCAACATCAGCGTCGCCACGATGAACGGCACCGAGCCCGCCCACCTCGTGGCGTACGGCCACGGGCTGCTCGGCGACCACAAGGAGATCGACGCCGGCAACGTGCGCGCGATGAGCAACGAGCACAACGTCGTCCATTGCGCCACCAAGTGGGCGGGCATGAGCGAGGACGACATCGGCAACGCTGTCGCCACACTCGGCGAGTTCGGCAACTTCAAGACCCTGGCCGATCGGCTGCAGCAGGGCGTGCTCAACCAGATCTTCCTCGGCCGCCTGATGTCCCGCACCGGCGGCCTGGGTGATGACCCCAACTTCCAGCGCGCCGACGGCACACCGATAGTTGACAGCAGCCACCTCGACTACGACGGCAACAGCCAAGGCGGCATCATGGGCCTGATGTTGGCGGCGGTGTCACCCGACATCGAGCGTGCCGTGCTGGGAGTGCCCGGCATGAACTACAGCTTGCTGCTGCCCCGCTCGGTCGACTTCGACGACTACGAATCCATCTTCAAGCCCGCCTACCCCAACGATCTCGACCGGGTGCTGATCCTGGGCGCCACCCAGATGTTGTGGGACCGCGGCGAGGGCAGCGGCTACGTGCAACACCTCACCGCCGACCCCTACCCGGGCACGCCCGCGAAGACCGTGCTGCTCCACGTCGCCTACGGCGACCACCAGGTCACACAGCTCTCCGCCCTGGTCGCGGCTCGCACCATCGGCGCCACCATCCACCGGCCCGTCGCCGCCGATGGCCGATGGGACGAGGTCGAGCCCGGCTGGGGCCTGGAGCCGACCGTCTACCCCAGCAAGGGCTCGGCGATGGTCGTGTGGGACTCCGGCATGGCCGACATCCCCTTCGACAACGTCGCACCGCGAGAGGGCGACGATTCCCACGAGGACCCGCGAGCCGACGCCGACGTGCGGACGCAGAAGGCCAGCTTCCTCTTCGACGACACGCTCATCGACGTGTGCGCCGGCGATCCTTGCACGGCCGACCATCGCGCTTGATCGGGCATTACTGACCTGCTCGTGTCCGTAAGGGCACCAGCACGCCGAGCGGCGAAGTCTCGCAGGGGTTCAGGCGGGCGGAGCGTTCATCGGGCGCTGGAAGCCCCACCCCACCAGCAGCACCACGGCGCCGGCGCACAGCAGGGCGGCGGCGGCGTACGGGCTCCAGATGCCCGTGGTGTCGAACATCCACCCTGCCATCGGCGGGCCCACGATGCGACC
>JANONE010000291.1:0-3715 GCA_031420675.1 Ilumatobacteraceae bacterium
AGGAGTCTGGGCCGTGTCTCAGTCCCAGTGTGGCTGATCATCCTCTCAGACCAGCTACCCGTCGATGCCTTGGTGAGCCGTTACCTCACCAACAAGCTGATAGGCCGCGAGGCTCTCCCGATCCAGTAACCCTTTCGTCAGCGCGCCATGCGACGCTCCGACGTCATCCGGTATTAGCAGTCGTTTCCAACTGTTATCCCAGAGACCGGGACAAGTTCCTCACGTGTTACGCACCCGTTCGCCACTAGGTCTTCCAGTGTATTGCTACACCTTGAACCTCGTTCGACTTGCATGTGTTAAGCACGCCGCCAGCGTTCGTCCTGAGCCAGGATCAAACTCTCCAACAAAAAACCTGCTGAGGCTGCCATCCGAAGATTGCAGCCCAAACCGATTCGTTAAGAGCTGAGTGCATCACAAGGGAAAACTCGTGTTGATAGCACTCAGAACTGACTTATTGATTTGCCACGAGTTTGGGAACCCGTGGACTTTTGAATTGACAGACAGCATCCAGCATCGACCGCGAGGGCCGAGTCCGTTGCTGCCCGCACTGGCGTTCAGTCTTCTCTTCTGTTTTCAAGGAGCCGAGGCTCATTCACAGAGCTCGCTCGGTGGCACGCAGTGACCGAAGTCGCTGTTGGTGCCGATGCTGCGGAGGCATTACTTGCCCGTCCGGAGCGAGATACAAAGCTAGCGCGGCCACGCACCGGCATCAACCTCTCTTGGAAACTTTTCCCACGACGAAGTCGCGCTTCCCCCTGCGCAGGAGCAGAAAACCACCCGTGAGCAGGTCTGATGCGCGGACGGTACCATCTGCGTCGAGCACTCGATTTCCTGCCCGCACGGCGCCCTGGCCGAGAAGACGATTGACCTCGCTGGTCGACTTGGCGACACCTGCCTCGATCAGCAATTCGTGCACGCGCAGCCCATCCACCTCGACCGGGAGTTCGACACTGGGCACTTCCGCCGCCACCATGGCCAAGACTTCGCCCGACACGGCCGTCGGGTCACCTCCGAAGAGCACTGCCGCGGCTTGGGCGGCGGCGGCGGCGGCGGCGGAACCGTGAACGAGAGAGGTGATTTCCTCGGCCAGCGCCCGTTGGGCCACCCGCCTCTCGGGCGCGGCCTCGTGCTCGAGGAGCAGCGCGGCGAGTTCGGGCAAGGGCCGCAACGACAGCATCTTCAGGTAGCTACCGACCATCTGATCGTCGGTCTGGATCCAGAACTGACGGAACTGGTAGGGCGAGGTACGTGCCGGGTCGAGCCAGACCGACCCGCCCACCGATTTGCCGAACTTGCTGCCATCGCTCTTCACCATGAGGGGATGAGTGACTGCAAATGCTTGTTGCCCGAGCCGGCGGCGAATGAGCTCGACCCCAGCAACGATGTTGCCCCACTGGTCACTGGCGCCAGCTTGCAGTTCGACGTCGTGCGCCTCGTAGAGATGACGGAAGTCGTTCGCCTGCAACAGCATGTAGCTGAACTCCGTGTACGAGATGCCATGCTCACTCTCGATTCGGCTCCGCACCGAGTCCTTGGCCGTCATCTGGTTAACCGTGAAGTACTTGCCGACGTTGCGGAGGAACTCGAGCATCGTGATCGAGGCCGTCCAGTCGGCATTGTTCACCAACGTGGCCTGGAACGGCCCGGGCTCGAAGTCGAGCAACTTGCTGAGCTGCTGCTTGATGCACTCGACGTTGTGCCGGAGCGTCTCGCTGTCGAGCAGGTTGCGTTCCTCGCTGCGACCGCCCGGGTCGCCGATCATGCCAGTTGCGCCGCCCGCCAGCGGAAAGGGGCGGTGGCCGGCGATCTGGAACCGGCGCATGAAGAGTTGGCCGACCAGATGGCCGACATGGAGCGAGTCGGCGGTGGGATCGAAGCCGATGTAGAGGGCGGTGGGACCTTGCGCAAGCCTGGCGCGCAGTGCTGCCAAGTCGGTGGTGTCGTGGACGAGGCCACGCGCATGAAGGTCGTCGAGCAGATCCATAGGTGACCCATGTTGCCAGCTTCGACAGACGATTCCCCACACGGTTTGCGCACGCACGCCGCTCGCTAGTGTCGGCGCGTGACCGACCTGGACAAACTCTCGCAAAGCTTTCGGGCCTTCGCGACGACGTCCACAGCTCGAGCGCCGTTGTACGGCCGCCTCGCGGCCGGCATCGCCGAAGACGAGGCCCTGCTGCGCCTGCTGCACGCCGCGCCCGAGCCGCAACAGATTCCGGTACTGCTGTTCGCGGCTGTCCACGACCTGCTGCTGTCCGGCCTCGGCATCGAACTCCGCGAGCACTACCCCAACCTTTCGGATGCACCAACCACGGGCGACCCAGTGCCGCTGTTCCGTAGCTTCTGCATGGAGCACGCCACTGCCCTGCAGGAGCTCATCACCACCCACCACACACAGACCAACGAGGTGGGGCGGTGCGCCCAGTTGCTGCCGGCTCTCGGGCTGATCGCGGCCGAAGCCGGGCCGCTCGCGCTCGTCGACGTCGGCACCAGCGCCGGGCTGAACCTTCTGCTCGGCTACTACCGCTACGACTACCGACCGGGTGGGCCCGTGGGGCCGCACTCGACCGTGCACCTGGAATGCGCGACACGTGGCCCAGTGCCGGTACCAGGCGACATCCCAGCGATCGCATTCGCCGTCGGGCTGGACGCCGCACCGATCGACGTGACCGACGATGACGCCGTGCGCTGGCTGGAGGCATGCGTGTGGCCGGACCAGGCCGATCGCTTCTCACGGCTGACCGCCGCGATCGAGTTGGCACGCACGAAACCGCCGGATGTGCGCCGCGGTGATGCCGTGGAGGACCTTCCGGCTCTGGTACGCGAGGCGGCCCGCCACGGTCATCCTGTGGTGGCCAACAGCTGGTCATTGAACTACCTCACCGGCGAAAGCCGCATTGCGTACCTCGTCGCTCTCGAACGGCTGGGCAGCGAGTTCGACATCTCATGGGTGCTTGCGGAGAGCCCGGCACAGACGCCAGAGCTACCGGTGCCCACCACCGTCGAGGCAGAACATCTCACCGTGCTCTCGACCATCCGGTGGCGACGGGGCGAGCGGCACGTCGACCGTCAGGCCACCACCCACCCACACGGCTACTGGCTGCACTGGGAGTCAGCTCAGTGAGCGTGATCAGCCGTGCCTGTGGTGGGCATGGTCGAGTGGCGCAGCCCTGTCATTGCGACGTTCGGCAGGCTCGAAGAGGGCGCTCGCATGGCCCACGATCAGCGGATCGACAGGGCCGACACGGTCGATGTCTTTATTGGTGTACGGCATCTTGTGCAGCACGTACCGCAGCGCGTTGAGCCGCGCCCGCTTCTTGCAGTCGCTCTTCACCACCGTCCACGGTGCGTCGACCGTGCCGGTGTGCAGGAACATCGCTTCCTTGGCCTTCGTGTACTCGTCCCACTTGTCGAACGAGGCGAGGTCGATCGGTGACAGCTTCCATTGCTTCAACGGATGGCGCTGCCGCTCTGCAAATCGGCGCTGCTGCTCGCCACGGCTGACGGAGAACCACAACTTGACGAGGTGCACACCACTGCGCACCAGGTTGCGTTCGAACTCCGGCGCTTGCCGCATGAACTCGACATACTCCTCGTCAGTGCAGAAGTCCATGACGCGCTCGACGCCTGCACGGTTGTACCACGACCGGTCGAACAACACGATCTCGCCCGAGGTTGGTAGGTGCCGCACGTACCGCTGGAAGTACCACTGCCC
>JANONE010000292.1:0-3849 GCA_031420675.1 Ilumatobacteraceae bacterium
CGGCGCCGAGCGCCACTGCCCACGCCGAGTACTCGCGCAGCAAGCCGTTCTGCCACGCCCAATCGACGTGCTTGCCCTCGCTCGCTTCCAGGAAACGCCGGAACGATTCCGCACGCAGCGCCAGCGCACTGCCGGTGGCACTGCGTTGCGGGAGCAGCCGCCGGTAGGCCGTGCCGGCCACGACCGCCGGAATGGCGAAGCCTGCCAGCAGCGCGATCGGCCAGGAACGCAGCCAGCCCTGCCAAGCCGCGATGATCACGACGACTGCGGCGACGCCCACCGTGGCCGACAGGCCGGTCGGAAACGTCGGAGGCGCACCTGGAGCGAACTTGTTCCACCAGCCCGAGGCGGCGGCGACTTCTCTCTGCTCGGCGTGGAGATGCTGCCACAACGTCTCCAGCGCCGGTTGGTAGGTGCCCAGTTCGAGCTGGCCGTCGGTGCAGAGCAGATCGGTGATCAGTTCGCGGGTGACCGGGTCGGCTTGGGCCAGCGCCGGGCCGGCGGAGAGCACCTGCGGCTTGTCGCCGGTGAGCGTGATCACGCCGAGGGCGATCTGATCGGAGAACCAGGCAGAGACGGAACTTGCGTCGACCTGCTCGGTGAGCAGGATCGCTCCCTGCCACGGCCGGATGCCTCGCGGCGGCACGAACTCGGTGGTGACCAGCGCCTCCATCTCCTTGTCGGACACCAATCGGGTGGGGCCTCCGGAAGCGCCGTAGGCCGCATCGGCAGCACCGGCACCGCCCACTTCGTTGCGGCCGAGACGCCTGGCGATGCGGTACCCGCCGAAACCTGCCACCGCACCGAGGGCGGCGACACCACCGGCGAGTGGCAGCCGGTTGTCCTGGCGGTGCTCGATCGGATCTGGGACCGGCAGCTCAGCCGGCGATGACGTGGAGACGATCGTGCCGCCGACCGTGATGCCCTCACCTGCCTTCAGCGGTTCGAACACGACCCGGTAGAGATCGCCGTCCTTCACCAGTTCGCAGCCGCCGACGGCGTTGAAGGTGCCCACGTTGCAGGTGGGGTCCACCAGCTCGAAGCCGGAGAGGATGACTTCGAAGCGACCGGTCTCCAGCTCTTCACCGGCATCGATGATGTCGAGCGCGAGCTCGCCGGTGGAAACCTGGGCGTCGGGCAGGGTGAAGGAGAGGATGTAGCGGTGCTGGCCGGAGATGGTGGTGTCTGGGTCGCCCACCCGGATCCGGGTCCATGCGCCAATGTTGGTGATCGACGTGGAGTCCGGTGCGTCCGGAGAGGACACCTCGACGTCCGTCGGTGCGCCGAAATCAACCGGGATCATTCGTTCGTAGCCGTGCCGGTCGTTGGTACCGAAGTCCTGGTCGACCGTCTCACGGATGCGCACTCCATCGCCGATCGGGGTGACCACCACCTGCTTGGCGTCGAATCGCTCCTCGTGGACGCCGCCGCCCATCACGCCGGCCATCACGAGGACGGGTGCAGCGATGAGCGATGCGCCCACTGCCACATGACGGATGACACCAACGGGATTGAGCACATCCGCACGGTAACCGGTGGAAAGTGTGCAGACGCATGTGCACCTCACCCTTTCGACCGTTCAACGGACGGTGGTAGGTTAACGAACGTTCAAGTCCTGGAGGTGTCCAATGATCGAGTTCAGTGACGAGCACGATGCGTTCCGCTCCGTGGTCCGCGACTTCGCCCGCCGCGAGCTGGCGCCACGGGTGGAGGCGTGGGAGGCGGCGCGAGAGTTGCCGCTCGAGGCGGTCGCCAAGATGGCCGACCTCGGGCTGTTCGGCATCGTGTTTCCCGAGCAATGGGGCGGGAGCGGCGGCGACTTCACCTCGCTGTGCATCGCGATCGAAGAGATCGGGCAGGTGAGTCAGAGCCTCGGCATCACGCTGTCCGCGGCGGTCGGCCTCGGCGCCAACCCCATCCACTCCTTCGGTACCGATGAGCAGCGGGCGGAGTGGCTGCCCGACCTCGTCGCCGGCCGCCGCCTCGGTGCGTTCGGCCTCACCGAGCCCGACGCCGGCAGCGACGCCGGCGGCACGCGCACGCGAGCGACGTACGACACGACCACCGACGAGTGGGTGCTCGACGGCAGCAAGGCATTCATCACCAATTCGGGCACGCCGATCACGTCGGTGGTCACCGTCACCGCGCTGACGGGACCCGGCGAGATCTCGTCGTTCGTCGTTCCCGCCGGGACGCCGGGCATGACGATCGAGCCCGCATACCGAAAGCTCGGGTGGCACGCCAGTGACACACACGGCATCACCCTGGCCGACTGTCGCGTGCCCGCACCGAACATGTTGGGCGGGCGCGGCAGTGGGCTGCGCAACTTCCTCGCCATCCTCGACGACGGCCGCATCGCCATCAGCGCGCTGGCCGTCGGCTGTGCGCAGGCGTGCCTCGACCTCGCCGTGGCGTATGCGCAGGAGCGGCAGGCGTTCGGCGGGCCGATCGGCCGATTCCAGGGGCTGGCCTTCCAGCTCTCGGACCTGGCGGTGGCCGTGGAGAACAGTCGCAACCTCACCTACGGCGCGGCCAGTCTCAAGGACCGCGGCAAGCCCTTCCGGCAGGCTGCAGCGATGGCCAAGCTATACAGCACGGAGACCGCCGTGACCGCGACGCGTGTGGCCACGCAGGTGTTCGGCGGTATTGGGTTCATGGAGGATTCGCCGGTGGCCCGCTTCTATCGCGACGCGAAGATCCTCGAGATCGGCGAGGGAACCAGCGAGATCCAACGCCTCGTCATCGCGCGCGGCTTGGGCCTACCAGTCTGATGAAAGGCACCCCGATCGCCGCCCTCCCGCACACTGCCGCGTATCGTGCGTTCATGTCATCGCGCGACCGAGCGTTGCCCGGTGGAGCGGTGACGTCCATCGGAGGTGTCGGCGCGTGAACGAGCACGAGGATCTCATCGCCCGATCCGAGCGGGCATCCGTCGGCAACCTGCACGTCAAAGGCGGCGCAGAGAGCGAGAAGCTGGCCCGGCAGGGCAAGTTGTTCGTGCGCGACCGGCTGGCCCTGCTGTTCGACGAGGGTTCGTTCGTGGAGGACGGGCTGTTGGCCAACACGATGGCCACCGACCTCCCCGCCGACGGCGTGGTCACCGGCCAGGGGCGAGTGGATGGACGACCGGCGCTGGTGGTGGCCAATGATCCGACCGTCAAGGCCGGTTCGTGGGGCGCCCGCACCGTGGAGAAGATCGTGCGCATCACCGAGTACGCACTGCGCCACGAGCTGCCCATCTTCTGGTTCATCGACTCCGCAGGGGCGCGGATCACCGACCAGGTGGAGCTGTTCCCCGGCCGTCGCGGCGCCGGGCGCATCTTCAGCAACCAGGTGAAGCTGAGCGGCAAAGTGCCTCAGATCTGCTGCCTGTTCGGCCCGTCGGCGGCAGGTGGCGCCTACATCCCCGCCTTCTGCGACGTGGTGATCATGGTGGAGGGCAACGCCAGCATGTACCTCGGTTCGCCGCGCATGGCCGAGGAGGTGATCGGCGAGAAGGTGACCCTGGAGGAGATGGGTGGCGCGCGCATGCACGCCACCGTCTCGGGCTGCGGCGACAACCTCGCACACGACGACGCCGACGCGATCGACCAGGCACGCCACCTGTTCTCGTACCTGCCCGAGCGGTGGCGCGAGCGGCCCACCGCCATCGAGCCGGACCAGCCGATACGCACCCTCACCCGCGCCGAACTGCCTGCCACCGAGGCAGCTGGTTACGACATGCATCGCGTGGTCGAGTGCCTGGTCGACGCCGACACCTTCTTCGAGCTGAAGCCGCTGTTCGCACCCGAGCTCACCACCGGCTTCGCCCGGCTCGACGGGCAGGTCGTGGGCATCGTGGCCAACAAC
>JANONE010000293.1:0-36272 GCA_031420675.1 Ilumatobacteraceae bacterium
GTCGAGCAGACCAGCCGTGGCGAGCGCGGGTACGACCTTTACAGCCGCCTGCTGCGCGACAACATCATCTGGCTCGACACGCCCATCGACGATGGGTCCGCCAGCCTCACCTGCGCCAAGTTGGTGTATCTCGAGAGCGAGAACCCCGACAAGGACATCAGCATCTACATCAACAGCCCCGGCGGCGACATCACCGCGCTGTTCGCCATCTACGACACGATGCAGTTCATCAAGAACGACATCGCCACCATCTGCCTCGGCCAGGCGGCTTCCGCGGCTGCCGTGCTGCTGGCGGCGGGCACCAAAGGCAAGCGCATGGCGCTCCCGCACAGCCGGATCATGCTGCACCAGCCGTCCGGCTCGACGGGCTACGGCCAGGTCACCGATCTCGAACTGGCCGCGAAAGAAATCCTGCGCATGCGAGACCTGCTGGAGGAGATCTTGGCTGGTCACACGGGTCAGACGATCGAGCGAATCCATATCGACACCGACCGCGACTTCGTGATGGAAGCGAACGAGGCCCTCGCGTATGGCATCATCGACGATGTCATCACGTCGCGCGACGTGGTGGACCGCACTGGTCCCATCCGCTGATCGCGCCGAGACGACACTCGTTCGAGATGGTGATGTTGACTAGAGGGGGATGCTGTGGCGAAATTCGGTGACACCGGCGAGTTGCTGAAGTGCTCCTTCTGCGGCAAGTCGCAGAAGCAGGTCAAGAAGCTCATCGCCGGCCCTGGCGTCTACATCTGCGACGAGTGCATCGACCTCTGCAACGAGATCATCGAGGAAGAGCTCACCGACACCGGCGAACTGCATTTCGACCAGTTGCCCACCCCTCGCGAGATCCGCACTTTCCTCGACGACTACGTCGTCGGCCAGGACGAGGCCAAGAAGATCCTCTCCGTTGCTGTCTACAACCACTACCGACGCATCCAATACCAGCAGAATGCAGGCGTCGGCCGCCGCGACGACATCGAGCTGCAGAAGAGCAACATCTTGCTGCTGGGCCCCACCGGTTGCGGCAAGACGCACCTCGCGCAGACGCTCGCCCGCTTGCTCAACGTGCCGTTCGCCGTCGCCGATGCGACGGCGCTCACCGAGGCCGGGTACGTCGGTGAAGACGTCGAGAACATCCTTCTCAAACTGATCCAGGCCGCCGACTTCGATGTCAAGAAGGCCGAGACCGGCATCATCTACATCGACGAGATCGACAAGATCGCGCGCAAGAGCGAGAACCCGTCGATCACCCGCGACGTCAGTGGTGAAGGCGTGCAGCAGGCATTGCTGAAGATTCTCGAGGGCACCGTCGCCTCGGTGCCACCGCAGGGCGGCCGCAAACATCCGCACCAGGAGTTCATCCAGATTGACACCACCAACGTGCTGTTCATTTGTGGTGGCGCGTTCGCCGGCCTCGACACGATCATCGAAAACCGAATCGGTCAGCGCGGCATGGGCTTCAACCGCACCGTGCGCAGCAAGGCCGACCGCGATCCCGGCGAGTTGTTCGCCAAGGTGCAGCCCGAAGACCTGCTGAAGTTCGGCATGATTCCCGAGTTCATCGGCCGCCTCCCCATGGTGGGTGCCGTGCGCAGCCTCGATCGCGAAGCGCTGATGAAGATCCTCGTCGAGCCGAAGAACTCGCTCGTCAAGCAGTATCGCAAGATGTTCGAGTTCGAAGATGTCGAGCTCGACTTCACGCGCGACGCGATGGAGGCGATCGCCCAGCAGGCGCTGCTGCGTGGCACTGGCGCTCGCGGGCTGCGTGCCATCCTCGAAGAGGTACTGCTCAACACGATGTACGAGCTGCCCGGTCGTAGCGATGTGGGCAGCGTGGTCATCGGCGCCGAGTCGGTGCAAGCCAAGGTGAACCCCACCCTGGTACCGCGCGAGCCGGTCACCAAGCGGCCTCGCCGCCAAGCCAGCTGACTTGCGCTGTTGCTGACGAGACCTGCATGAGCTACGCCGACGCTCTCGCCTACCTTGACACGCACTCGAACTACGACACGACGGGGCGGATCACGTCGCCCACGCTCGATCGCATGCGGACACTGATGGCGGCAATGGGCGACCCGCAACTGACCTACCCGGTCATTCACGTCACGGGTACCAACGGCAAGGGTTCCACGACGCAGATGATCACCCGCCTGCTGATGGCGCACGGACTGACAGTGGGCACCTACACCAGCCCGCACCTCGAGCGGCTCAACGAGCGCATCAGCCGCAACTGCGAGCCGATCGCCGATGACGAGTTCGCCGAGCAGATTGCGGCAGTCGCCGATCTGGAGGGCATCACCGGCGTCCGGCCCAGCTACTTCGAAGCCGTCACTGCGGCCGCGTTCCGCTGGTTCGCAGACGTCGCCGTGGATGTCGTTGTCGTGGAAGTGGGCATGCTCGGCCGCTGGGACGCCACCAACGTCTGCGAGGCGCAGGTCGCGGTGGTCACCAACATCGGCGTCGACCACACCGAGTACGCAGGGCCGACCAAGCACCACATCGCCACCGAGAAGGCCGGAATCGTCAAGCCAGGGAGTGCGGTGGTGATCGGTGAGACCGATCCACAACTCGCGCAGTGCTTCGTGGATGCCGGTGGTGCCGCACATCTCCTGCGCGGCCCCGACTTCGACGTGTTGGAGAACCAGTTGGCGCTCGGTGGTCGCATGGTGGATCTGCGCACGCCCACCACGGTGTATCCCGACCTGTTCGTACCTCTACACGGGCGCCATCAGGGCGACAATGCAGTGGTCGCGCTCACCGCCGTGGAGGCCTTTTTCGCCGCGCCCGTGTCCGGCGAACTTGTAACCGAAGGTTTCGCCGAAGTGGTCATGCCCGGTCGCTTCGAGGTCATGGGGCACCAACCGCTCGTCATCATCGATGGTGCGCACAACCCTGCCGGCGCCGACACCTGCGCCTCGGTGTTCTTCGACGACTTCGATCCGGCGGGGCGTCGCATCCTGGTGGTCGGTTGCCTCCAGGGGCGCGACCCGAATGAGATGCTGTCCGCGCTGCGAGCCGACGAGTTCGACGTCGTGCTCACGTGTACCGCGCCGTCGGCCCGTGGCATGGCGGCCAACGAGCTCACGCGCGCCGCACGTGGTATGGGCTGCGAACTCGTCCTCGAGCACGCCACGATCGGGCACGCCATCGATCAGGCACTGGCGGTGGCCGAGGTAGACGACGCGATCCTGATCACCGGCTCCCTCTACGTCGTCGGTGGTGCCCGGCCGTACCTGCGCAAGGTGCTGTAGCGCGCGTTCACGCAAACGGGGGGCTGCTCGGTAGCCTCGGAGGCCATGTCTGATCGCACTCTCGTCCTCCTCAAGCCCGACGCAGTCGAGCGTGGCCTCGTCGGCCAGATCCTTTCTCGCTTCGAAGCCAAGAACCTCGTGGTCGTCGCCCTCGACATGCGCACGCTGGATGACGCCACGCTGGCTCGCCACTACGAAGAGCATGTGGGTAAGGGCTTCTACGCCGACCTTGTCGAGTTCATGAGTCGCGGGCCTGTCGTGGCACTCGTGTTGGAAGGCCCGCAAGACACGTGGGAGGTCGTTCGCGCCCTGATGGGCGCGACCAATCCGCGCAAGGCGGCACCGGGCACCATCCGGGGCGATCTGGGGATCCTCTTCACCGAGAACCTCGTGCATGGCAGCGATTCGCTCTCCTCTGCGGAGCGCGAAATCGGCATTTTCTTCCCGAATCTGTAACAATCCGCGCAGCCGCTACACTTCCCGTTTGACGAGGGCAAGCCGCTGGGCGCGCCCGAACGTTTTCGACACCCGGCGCGTACAAGGAGGATGGTGATGGCGAGAGGAAATCCGCTCGCGCTCGGTCGTGATCTCGCCATCGACCTGGGCACTGCCAACACGCTGATCTATGCCCGCGGGCAGGGCGTGGTACTCAACGAACCCTCCGTGGTCGCCATCGACATCACCGACGGCCGACCGGTCGCGGTGGGCATCGAAGCCAAGCGCATGATGGGCCGAACCCCGGGCCGGATCAAGACGATCCGTCCGTTGAAGGATGGCGTCATCGCCGACTTCGAGGTCTGCGAGAAGATGCTTCGCTTCTTCATCCAGAAGGTGCACGCCAGCCGCTGGAGCAAGCCGCGCATGATCATCTGCGTGCCGTCGGGCATCACCGGCGTCGAGCAGCGTGCCGTCCAGGACGCTGCTGAATACGCCGGCGCCCGCAAGCCGGTGCACATCATCGAGGAACCCATGGCTGCCGCCATCGGCGCCGACATGCCGGTGCACGAACCCAGTGGCAACATGATCGTCGACATCGGCGGCGGCACCACCGAGGTGGCTGTCATCTCCTTGGGCGGCATCGTCACGGCGCAGTCCATTCGGGTCGCCGGCGACGAGCTCGACGACGCGGTGATGCAGTGGGTGAAGAAAGAGTTCTCGCTCGCCATCGGCGACCGCACCGCGGAAGAGATCAAGATCCACATGGGTTCCGCATGGCCGCTCGACGAAGAGCTCACCGCCGACATCCGCGGCCGCGACCTCATCAGTGGGTTGCCGCGCACCATCCCGATGACCACCGAGCAAGTGCGTGAGGCCCTCGCCGAGCCGGTGTCGGCAATCGTCGATGCCGTCAAGGCCACGCTCGATCGCACGCCTCCCGAGCTCGCCGCCGACATCATGGAACAAGGCATCATGATCACCGGCGGTGGGGCACTGTTGGCCGGTCTCGATCGTCGGCTGTCGCACGAGACAGGCATGCCCATCAACATCGCACACAACCCGCTGTTCAGCGTGGTGATCGGCTCCGGCCGCGCGTTGGAGAACATCGACGCGATGCGCGGGCTGATGTCGCTCGGTGGCGACGACTAGCCACCCGGCGGTTCCTGCATGTTCTCCTCTTTGAGTCGTCGACGTGTGATCGCGCTGGTCGTGCTCACCTGCCTGCTGTTCATCACCCTCGACAAGCGCGGGAACCCCGTGATCGATCGAGTTCGTGGTGTTCTCGCGACGGTGATGCGGCCGATCGACACAGCTACTCGTGCGATCGCGCTCCCGATCGAACGCACCTGGTACGGCATCACCAACTACGACGACCTCGAGCGTGAGCGCGACGCGTTGCGCGATCAGGTCGAGCACCAGAAGGGCAACGACGTCGAGGCCCGCTCGGCCGTTCTGGAGTACCGGCTGCTGCTGAAGGTGCTGCAGCTCACATCGAGGTTCAACTACCCGACAGTGGCGGCACAGGTGGTCGGCGATGCCCCCGGCAACTTCCAGAACACGGTGCAGATCAACGTCGGCACCGACAAGGGTGTGCAAACCGGCATGCCGGTCACCAACGGTGCCGGCCTGGTCGGCAAGATCACCGAGGTGTTCGCGGATCACAGCATCGTGAGGCTGATCACCGATCCGGGCTATGCCGTGTCTGCCCAGGTGCTGTCGGCGGGCGGCGAGAGCACCGGTGACGAACTGGTCACTGATGTCACCGGCCCCGACGGTGCGGGTACCACCACGCCAACGCCAACGACAACGTCAACGACAACGTCAACGACGACGACAACGACGACGCAACCACCGGTCGACAGCGGCAATCCCGGTGCCACGACCGTCAGCCCGCCGCCTGCTGCCACCACGTCGTCGACGTTACTGGCCGTCGTGCGTGAGACCGGCGTGTTGCAAGGGCAGGGTGGCAACAAGCCGATGCTGTTGCGCTTCGTCGACAGCAATTCGTCCATCACCAGCGTGCGCATCGGCGCCATCGTGAACACTGCCGGCGGTTCCTCGGGGGGCAACGAGAGCCTGGCCCCGCAGGGCATCCCGATCGGGACCATCACCGGCATCATTTCCCAGACCGGCGACAGCGGATCCCTCGTGGAGGTCACTCCCAACGCCAGTCTGCGGCAGTTGAACTTCGTGGCCGTGGTGCTCTTCCTCCCGGCTGGGCGCTGAGCAGTGCGTGGCTTCGTCACCGGACCGCTCCTGCGCATCCTCCCGGTGGGCCTACTCGCGCTGAGCTTGCAACGGGTCGTGTTCGCATCGCACCCGATACACGATGTTCGATTGCAGGTGGTGCTTGCGCTGGTGGTTGCCGCGGGTGCCGGCGGTGGCGTCGATCGGGGCGCCGTCGCCGGGTTCGTGTTGGGTGTGCTGTACGACGCGAGCGGCGACGGCCCGGTGGGAGTGATGGCCTTGGCCTACGGGTTGGCCGGAATGACCGCCGGCTACCTCCACCGGTTCACCCCCGACCCTCAGTGGTGGCTGGCGATGATGTTCGCCACGGTCGGCGCTGCTGTCGGTGAGGTCTCGATCCCGGTCGTCAAGGCCTTCACCGGTGAGCGCGGGTGGATCACCACCGACCTCCTCGTGCAGGTGCCGATCGTCGCCGTCGCGGCAGGTGTGCTGTGCCCTCTGCTGATGCCCGTGGGTCGCTGGATGATGTCGTTCAAGCGCAAGAAGTGGAAGGCGATGGCGGAATGAACACGAAGCCGGCAACGACACACCAGGGCTCGCCCGCGCCGCGCGCGCGGCACATTCCGCGGTCTCACGGGCAAGAATGTCGCAATGGCTGTTGACAAGCGCGCCGCCCGTCTTGGCGTTCTGGCCACCATCTCGTTGATCCTGATCGGCCTCCTCGGCGCGCGCCTGTGGTTCCTCCAGGGTGTGCAGAGCGAGGTGTACCAGGCGAAGGTCACGGCGTCGAAGACGGCAGTCGTGTTCATCCCGCCCGAACGCGGCCGAATCTTCGATGCCGATGGTCGAGTGCTGGCCGACAACAAGCGCATCCTGACGGTCACCGTCGATTGGTCGGTGGTCAAGAAGCTGAAGAACCGCCGAGAGCTCTTCGAGCGGTTGTCAGGGCCGCTGGAGACACCCGTCGACGATCTGATGCGGCGCTACGACCCGTGCTATCCGGCGCCCAAACCGTGCAAGCAGGCGCAGCTGTACGACCGAATGTTGCCACTGCCGTTGAAAGAGGACGTCGACGAGGACAAGGTCGCCTTCATCAAGGAGCGTGGCGAGGACTATCCGGGTGTCGATGTCATGGTGCAGTACGAGCGGGTCTACCTGTACGCACCGCTGGCGTCGCACGTGATCGGATACACGGGCGCGATCACGGCGGACAACCTGCAGAACTACCTTGCACAGGGGTACAAACGCAACGAACGGGTCGGCCAGTTCGGGGTCGAGCTGAGCATGGAACGCGAATTGCACGGCCGCTGGGGCAGGAAGGTGTTCGAGATCGACGCCTCGGGAAGCATCGTGCGCGAGTTGATCGGCCAGCGGGTCGAGCCGATCGCCGGCTTCGATGTGCAGCTGAGCATCGATCTCGACTACCAGCAGTACGCCGAGCAGGCGTTGGAGACCGCACTGCGGTCTCGGCGCGACCTGCCGTTCGAGCCGGTGGGCGACAGCGCGCCGCGCAACCCATTGGATCCGACCACCAACTTCAAGGAACGCGTGTACCGCCAGACGCTGCCAGACGGCACCAAAGTGGACTACCCCGAATACGTCCCCTATAAGGCGCCCGCCGGTTCCGTCGTGGTGCTCGACAACCGAAGTGGCCAAGTGGTCGCGATGGCCAGCTACCCGACGTTCGACAACCGTTGGATGGAGGCCGGCATCAGCGGCACCAAGTACAGGGAGCTGTTCCCCAGCACCAAGCCGAACGGCGACAGGATCGACCCCGACCAGTCGATTCTTGTCAACAGGGCGGTGCAGGGCAACTACAACCTCGGCTCCACGATCAAGCCGTTCGTGGCCTGGTCGGCCATGCACGCCGGCCTCATCACTGCCGCCACCACGTACGTCGACCAAGGCACCTACACGCTCAGCCGGATCCCTCCGCAGGACTGCCAGAACAACGGTGGCATCTACAAGTGTGTGTTCAAGAACGCGCTGTGCGGCAACGGTAAGCCGTGCAAGTACGGCCCGGTCACGGTGGAGACCGCCCTCGCCGTGTCCAGTGACGCCTTCTTCTACAAGCTCGGCGAGGACTTCTACTGGGCGAGCGAAGAGCTGCCGCCCGAGCAGAACCTGTTGAAGACGAACCTGAAGCGCTTCGGTTTCGGGCAGAAGACCGGAGTGCAGTTGCCCTACGAATGGGCCGGTCGCATCCCCGACGATGCGACCAAGAAGGCGCTCGTCGAGGCCAACGTGCTCGCGCCCGGTGAGGTGCCACGACTGCTCGTCGGCGACCAAGTGCAGGTGGCAATTGGCCAGGGTCTGATGGCGGCGACGCCGTTGCAGATCGCGGTGGCGTATTCCACACTTGCCACCGGCGGCTTCCGGCAACAGCCGACCATCGTGAAGGCGATCTACGCGCCACTCACACCCGACCTTTCCACCGGCGTCGCCGACCTTGCCAAGGGCACGGTCGTGAAGTCGTACGACACACCCGTCATCGTCGATCAACTGGAGACCACCGGCGTGCTGGCGCCGATCATCCAGGGCCTTACCCGAGTAATCACCGGCCCTGGCGTCACCTCCGACCAGTACCACAAGACCACCGGTGAGTCGCTCTTCAAGCGGTTCCCGCTCAACATCGCCGGAAAGACCGGCACCGCCCAGGGGGCGGCGAACCTGCCGTGGAACGACTCGTCGGCCTTCGGCGCCTTCGGCCTCGACGGCGAGGTTCCCTACACCGTGGTGGCCTACCTGGAGAAGAGCGGGTACGGCTCCAGGGCCGCGGCGCCTGTGACGAAGTGCATGCTCGAAGCACTCACCGATCCCGCCAGGATGTCCGCCGTGCTGGTCAGCGACCCGCTCGACATCGCCTCCACCGTGCCGGCGGCATCGAACCAGTTGCTCGACGCAACATGTCTCACGCGCGTGGCCGACGGTCAGAAGGGCTAGCCCGGGCCAGTGGCACTGACGTTCCTGCAACGCAAGCCCGACTCCGGTCTGGGCAACATCCGCTCCAGCCCGGGTGCGCCGTCGCGCAACATCGACTGGGTGCTGTTGCTGGCGCAGAGCGCGCTGTCGTTGATCGGGCTGGCGGTGATCTACTCCGCAACGCACACCAAGTTCTCCAACCCGTTTCTGTTCGTCACGCGCCAGGAGGTCTTCCTCATCGGTGCCGTCATCACGATGGTTGTGGTGATGAGCTTCGACTACGACTGGTGGAAGGATCGCTCGCGGTTCCTCTACGGCGTCACCATCATGTTGCTCGTGCTGGTGATCATGGTCGGTGCGGTGCGGGGCGGCGCCAACCTCAGCTTCGACCTCGGCCCCTTGCTGCTGCAGCCGGCGGAATTCGCCAAGTTCACGGTGCTGCTCATCGTCGCCTCATACCTCGGTGATGACCGCAGCGATGTGCTGCCGTACCACCGGTTCATCATCGGGTTGCTGCTCGTGGGCACCCCTGCAACCTTGATCATCGTGCAACCCGACCTCGGCTCGGCCTCGGTGCTGATCGCGATGGCGATGGGCATCATGTTGGTCGCCGGGGCGAAGACCCGCTACATGTTCATGATCACCGCGCTCTCTGCCGCCACCGTCGGGGCGGCAGTGGTCACCGGCCTGGTCAACGAGTACCAGGTGCTGCGTTTCAAGGCGTTCTTCAATCAGGACTCCAGCGACCCCAAGCTCCGCGACGTGATCTATCAGGGCCGGAACGCGATTCGGGCGTTGGCGACCGGCGGCCTCGATGGCAAGGGTTGGTTGCAGGGGCCGATCACCAACGCCAGGCACGACATTCCCGTGCAATGGGCCGACTTCCCGTTTTCGGCGGTGGGCGAGCAGTTCGGCCTGATCGGCTGCGCGGTGGTGATCGGCCTGTATGCACTCGTGCTGCTCCGTATCTGGCGCATCGCGCACCTCTCCCGCGACCTGCTGGGCACCTACCTTTGCGTCGGCGTCTTCTCGATGCTGCTGTGGCAGGTGTTCCAGAGCGTCGCGATGACCATCGGCCTCATGCCCATCACCGGTTTGCCACTGCCGTTCATCTCCTACGGCGGCTCGGGCCTGGTGACCTTCTTCGCGCTGATGGGGCTGGTGCAGAACGTGCACATGCGGCGATACCGATAGCCGAAACCGCTCCCTTCGCCTCGCGCCACCGCGGGGCGACCCGGCCATCGCTCCCGGCGGCGGACTCGGCCAGGTAGGCTGTCCGGAACATGACTTCCCTCTGGGCGCGGATCGAACCGTTCCTGGCTCGGGTACAAAAGCCTGCCCGTTACATCGGGTGCGAGGACGGCGCGACAACCCCCCGGCACGCGCCGGGCAAGGTTTCCTGGCTGCTCGCACACCCCGAGACACACGAGATCGGCTTGCCCAACCAGGGGCTGCAGATCCTCTACGAAATCTTGAACGAGCGAGACGACGCTGTCGCCGAGCGCACTCACGCGCCCACGAACGCGTACACATCAATGGATCGAGCGCGACGGAGTGCGGAGGGAGATCATCCAAGCGCACCCGGTCGCGACGCGCACTCTTGTGGAGTGTGCATGAGAAGGGACCTCAGCAATGGACAACAGCGAGATCGACTCGGCGGCAACGCCCGACGCAGGCGCGGCAGCGCCGCCCAGCGAGCAGCCCGCCCCGCCGGCTGCACCTGACCCGCCGGCCCGCGACACCGAACCTGCCGGCAGCAGCGCGGCCGACTCGGCCGACGGGGCCGACGGTACCGAGCAGATCGACGATCCGACGGTGCGTGCGGCGGCCCGAAAGCGGCGCCGCGGCTCGCGCGGCGGCCGGAATCGGAAGAAGCCGCGGCTCGACGGCGCGGCGGGAGACGGCACCGCCGACGAGTTCGACGACGACGAAGATGACGACGATGGCGAGGGCGAGGGCGAGGACATTCTCGCCAACGACGATGCTGACGAACAGAGCGAGGCCGGCCCGGCGGTCAAGGCGACCGCTCGCCGGCGACCGGTGGCCGCGTCCGCGGTGGCCGCCGATGAGCCCGAGCTGCCGGAGCGGATGAGCGAGAACCGGCCGTCGGTCGCTGCTGCGGAGAAGGCACTCGTACGCAAACCACAGATCGGCGACACACGACCGGCGCCCGTCGGCGCGGCTGGGGCACCGGCGACAGTTCTCCCCGGCACTGCCAACGCGAAGAGCGGTGGTCGTGCGCAGGGCGCGGCGGCCGACAAGCCGGCGGCGGTGTCTGCACCAGCCGACGCCGACGTGTCCGATGCTCTCGCTGACGCCCACCTCAACGGCAGGCAGGAGAGCGAATCTGCGAAGAAGAAGCGCCGGCGTGGCGGCAAGGGGCGCGGCACCGGCGGCGCCGGCCAGGGCGGGCGTAGCGAGCAACCACTGCCCGAACTCGATGCCGACGTGCTCGACCGCCGGCGTGGTCGCGAGCGCAACGGCCGCCCCCTCGGCCGCTATCTGATGTGTGTGCAGGTGCGCCCCACACTCACGCAGGTGGCCGTACTGGAAGGTCGTACACTCATCGAGCACTACGTCAGCCGCCCCGCGGACGACGTCAGCCAGATCCACGGCAACATATATGTCGGCAAGGTTCAGAACGTGCTCCCGGGTATGGAAGCAGCGTTCGTCGACATCGGCACGCCGAAGAACGCCGTGCTGTACCGCGGCGACGTGCAGTACGACGCGGAAGACATCGTGCAGAAGCAGGATCAGCGGCGCATCGAGCAGATGCTGCGCTCCAAGCAACTGATCGTCTGCCAGGTCACCAAGAACCCGATCGGCGCAAAGGGCGCGCGCCTCACGCAAGAAGTGTCGCTGCCCGGTCGCTTCGTGGTGCTCATCCCGAACTCGAAGACGTACGGCATCTCCAAGCGCCTGCCCGACGACGTGCGCAAGCGCCTGCGCAACATCCTCGATCGCGTCAAGCCGTCCGAGCACGGCCTCATCGTGCGTACCGCTGCCGAGCACGCCACCGAGCACGAGCTGCGTGCCGACATGACCCGACTGCTCGACCAGTGGGACATCATCGAGGCCAAGGCGAAGAAGGCCGGCGGCCCCGCTCTGCTCTACCGTGAACCCGAGCTCGCCGTGCGCGTCATCCGCGAGGAGTTCAACGCCGAGTACCGCGGCATCGTCATCGACGACCAGCGCCTGTTCGACGACGTCCGCGACTACGTCGGCGCCTTCAATCCCGAGCTCGCCGACCGTGTCGAGCTCTACGACGCCGCCGAGGAGGGACTGCCCATCTACGAGCGGTTCCACATCCACGAACAGCTGCACAAGGCGCTGGATCGCAAGGTGTGGCTACCCAGCGGCGGATCGCTGATCATCGAGCACACCGAGGCGCTGACGGTCGTCGACGTCAACACCGGCAAGAACGTCGGTACGTCGAACCTCGAGGAAACGGTGTACCGCAACAACCTGGAAGCCGCGGAGGAGGTGGCGAAGCAGCTTCGCCTGCGCGACATCGGTGGCATCGTCGTCATCGACTTCATCGACATGGAGATCCGCGACAACCGCCGCAAGGTGGTCGATGCGTTCCGCTCGGCCCTGGCCCGCGACAAGACGCGCACCCAGGTTTTCGACATCACTGAGCTGGGGCTGGTGGAAATGACCCGGAAGCGTATCGGTGAAGGACTGCTCGTCAACTTCGCCGATCAATGCCCGAACTGCGAGGGTCGCGGCGTGGTCATCGACGCGGCGTCGTTCCAATGAGTCGTGATGGATCACGACAGACTTCACCTTCCGCCGGTTGCTCCCGGCCGCTTCGCCGCTAGGATTGCGAAGCTATGTACGCAGTGATCGCATCTGGCGGGAAACAATCCCGCGTCGCCGAGGGCCAGCAGGTCCACGTCGAACTGCTCGACGCCGAGCAGGGTTCTGAAGTGTCCCTCACCCCCGTTCTGGTGGTCGACGGCGAGATCGTTCTCGCCACTCCCGACCAACTCAAGGGTGCATCCGTCACCGCCAAGGTGGTGGGCTGGGCGAAGGGTCCCAAGATCGACGGTTTCACCTACAAGCGCCGCACCAACCAGCGCCGGCGCTACGGGCACCGTCAGCAGTACCACGTCATCGAAATCACCTCGATCAAGAAGGGCTGAGCCTCCATGTCAAAGACAAAGGGCGGCGGGTCAACCCGCAACGGTCGCGACAGCAACGCTCAGCGCCTCGGCGTGAAGGTGTTCGGCGGCAGCAAGGTCAACGCCGGCACCATCATCCTGCGCCAGCGTGGCACCAAGTTCCACCCCGGCAACAATGTCGGCATCGGTGGCGACGACACCCTCTTCTCGCTGGCCGAAGGCACTGTGCAGTTCGGCGCGCGCAAGGGTCGCAAGGTCGTCGACGTCCTCCCGGTCGCCTGACCAACTCGAATCTGTACGAATGCCCCGGCCGCGAGGCCGGGCATTCGTCGTTTTCCGGCAGATTCGCACCGAACACAAGACGCTCGTCACGGATGTCGTGATGGGTGTCGTCCACGAATCAGAAGGGTGTGTCGATGCCCTGTGGCAACTGGTCGCGGGGCCAGTCGAGAAGCGCGATTCCCTGTCGGCAGGCGAAGCGGTCGGTCATGCCGCCCACGTAGGCGACCGCGGCGTGCAACGCCTGGGCGCTGCCGGCCGGCAGATCGTGTGCCTCGGGCAGCAGGTCGGGACTGTCGGCAAAGTGCTCGACCAGCGCTCGCAACAGGCCGATGACCGCCGTGGCCTGAGCTTGCGAGGCCGGGCGTAGGTAGATGTTGTCGTAATTGAATCGGCGGAACGCCGCCAGTGCCTCGGCCAACGGCGCGACCATGCCGACGCGGCCGTGCTGCGCAGCGGCATGGATCATGCCGTAGACGAACGCGCCCAGTTGTTGGCGGCGCATCTCACCGCATCGTTCGCGCACGAGCGGGGGCAGCATGTGGGGCGCGACCACGCCCGTCGCCACGGCATCCTCGAAGTCGTGGCACACGTAGGCGATGCGATCTGCCCAGCTGACCACCTCGCCTTCTGGTGTGCCGGGGGCGGGACGGCTCCAGCTGTGGTTGCGGATGCCGTCGAGCGTCTCCGCGCACAGGTTCAACGACACGAGTGTCACGTCGGCACCCCACGGGGCATGGTCGAACCCACCTGGCACGTAGGGGCTGAGGGCGTCTTCGCTGGCATGGCCACCCGGGCCGTGCCCGCAGTCGTGGCCGAGCGCGATCGCCTCCGTGAGGGCCACGTTGAGGCCGAGCGCCCGCGCCACCGACGTCGCCACCTGGGCGACCTCCAGCGCGTGCGTGAGCCGAGTTCGCTGGTGATCGTCGGGGAAGACGAACACCTGTGTCTTGCCCGCCAGCCGACGAAAGGCGTTGGCGTGCAAGATGCGGTCGCGGTCGCGTTCGAAGCAGGTCCGCCACGCGTCGGGTTCCTCGTCTGTGGCGCGGTTGCCGGCGCCGATCGATCTGGTGGCCAACGTTGCCAACGACGCCTGCTCGCGATCCTCACGGGTCTCGCGTTGCAGGATCAGCTTGCTGCCGCTGCCCGCCCACGAATCCGTGTGCGCGAGTTGCACACCCTGCGCGTGGTGGCCTGCCATCGTCGCTGCCCAACGTTCGGCTCGTTCGTCGATACCGGTCACCTTCCGAAGGGTACCGGGCCGCGCAACCCGGGGCGGGGTGCCGCATTCGTTCCGGCTGCCCGGCAGCGTGCCCGGTAGCCTCAGAGGGTCCTATGAGCAGCTTTGTCGACGAAGCCCAACTGAACGTGCGCGGCGGCGACGGTGGCGCCGGCTGCGTCTCGTTCCGTCGTGAGGGCCCTGTCGCTTTCGGCGGCCCCAACGGCGGCGATGGTGGAAAGGGCGGCGACGTGTGGCTGATCGCCAGCCGCAACGTGGCGTCGCTGCTGGCCTTTCGCGATCACCCACACCGCCGTGCGCTCGATGGCGTGCACGGCATGGGCAAGGATCAGCACGGTAAGCGCGGCAAGGATCTGGAGGTGATGGTGCCCGAGGGCACGGTCATCACCGACCTCTACAGCGGCGAACTGCTGGCCGATCTCGCCAACGCCGGCGACCGGTGGCTGGCCGCAGCGGGCGGCCGCGGCGGCCGCGGAAATGCCAAGTTCGCATCCAACCGGCGCCGCGCCCCCACGTTCGCCGAGCAGGGCGAAACGGGCGACGAGCACTGGCTGAAGCTGGAACTGAAGCTGATGGCCGATGTGGCGTTGGTGGGCTTTCCCAACGTCGGCAAGAGCACTCTCATCAGCGTCATCAGCGCGGCCAAGCCGAAGATCGCCGACTACCCGTTCACGACACTGGAACCGAACCTGGGCGTCGTGCGCTACAACGACACCGAGTACGTCGTGGCCGACATCCCCGGTCTCATCGAGGGCGCCAGTGAGGGCAAGGGCCTCGGCCATCGCTTCCTCAAGCACATCGAGCGGGCGCGGGTGTTGTGTGTGATGGTCGACCTGTCCGCCATCGACGGCGTCGACCCGCAAGAGCAGGAACGCGTGCTGCTGCACGAGCTGGAGGCCTACCGCCCGGAGCTGCTCGAACGGCCGCGCCTCGTGGTGGGGACGAAGAGCGACTCGGCCGTCTACGACTGGGATGGCGAGCAGATCTCGGCGATCACGAACCAGGGCGTACGCGAGCTGGTCGGTCGCATGGCTGCGCTGGTGCACGGTGCTAGGGCGCAGCAGCCCGATGCCGAGGGCATCGTCATCATCCGTCCGAATGCCGATGGCGCCCGCGTCGAGCGCCTCGGCGATCACGAGTTCCGGTTGGTCGGCCGCCAGGTCGAGCGACTGGTGGCGCTCAACGACGTCACCACCCCGGAGGCACTCTCGTACATCGACCACCAACTCAAGCGCATCGGTGTGCCTCGGTTGCTCACTCGCGCCGGCGCCGCCGACGGCGACGTGATCTGGATCGCCAACTTCAGCTTCGAGTACCAAGAGGAAGTGTGACCGCGTGAGGGTCGTCGCCAAGATCGGCACCTCCTCGCTCACCGACCAGCTCGGTGTCATCGACGAGGCCATCATCGCTTCCGTGTGCGACCAGCTGGCGCAACTTCGTGCCGCCGGCCACGAAGTGTTGCTGGTCAGTTCTGGCGCCGTGTCGGCCGGCGTCGCTGCCCTCGGGCTGGCCACTCGGCCGACCGATGTCGTCACCCTGCAGGCCATCTCCGCCGCAGGCCAGAGCCGTCTGATGGAGACGTACAACCGGTCGCTGGGCAGGCACGGGTTGGTGGCTGCGCAGGTGTTGTTGGTGCCGCACGACTTCGTTGACCGCCGTCAGTACCTGCACGCGCGGCGGACACTGGTACGCCTGCTCGAGCTGGGCTGCATCCCGATCGTCAACGAGAACGACGCCATCGCCAGCGACGAGATCCGCTACGGCGACAACGATCGCATTGCAGCGCTCCTCGCCCACAACGTGGCCGCCGATGTGCTGGTGCTGCTCACCGACACGCCGGGTCTGTACACGGCCGACCCGCGCACCGACCCTGCTGCAGAGTTGGTGGCCGTTGTCGCCGCCGACGACCCACTCCTGTCGGTGGCGGCCACGGCGGCGGGCAGCCGGCGGGGGAGCGGTGGCATGGCCTCCAAGCTGTCGGCCGCGCGGATGGCGTCGTGGTCGGGTGTGCGTGCCGTGATCGCGAAGGCGTCGCAACCCAACGTGCTGGTCGATGCCGTTCACGGCGTGGGTGTGGGCACCACGTTCCTGCCGAGCAGCCGCAACCTGCCGGCGCGCAAGTTGTGGATCGGCTTCGCCACCAACGTCGAGGGTTCGCTCGTCGTCGACGATGGAGCGCGGCGTGCGCTCACCGAGCGGGGTACGTCACTGCTGCCCGCCGGCATCGTGGAGGTCGTTGGCGACTTCGCCGAGGGCGACGTGGTCGAGGTGCACGATCTGTCCGGTGCAACCGTCGCCCGCGGCATCACGCTGTGCGACGCGGATGTGCTGCGCCAGATGCGCGGCAAGCGCACCTCCGACCTACCGGCGAACGTGGCCCACGAGGCCATCCACCGCGACGACCTGCTCGTGCTGATCTGAGCCGGGGCGGGTTCAGCCTTCGGCGGGCTTGGGTTGCTCCACCGCCGGAGCCGCCGCCGGCCCCGTGTCGAGCCCGAGCTCGGAGCGCAGCTGGCTGAGGCGGCTCTGCGCTTCCACGTTGGCGGTGGCATGCTCGATCTCGAGAATGCTGCTCTCCACCGTGGATTCCTGCAGCTCGCTATGGGCCTTGGCCTTCGTGTAGCGGGCCTCGATCTTCTGCTGCACCTCGTTGAGCGTAGGCACGTCGTCGCCGACGGTCTCTTGCAACTGGGCCATCGCCGAGTTCATTTGTTCCTGCATCTTGGCCTGGTCGAGCTGGGAGAGCAGCTTCTGCTTCTCGGCCAGCTTCTGCTGCAGCAGGCGACCGTTCTGCTGCACCGCAGACTTCGCCTGATCGGAGGCCTGCGTGGAGTCGATCACCATCGCCTTCAGGCCCTCGATGTCCTTCTCGACCTGGATCAGCTGGTTGGCGATGCCCTCGGCCGCGTTGGTGTACTGCGTCGACTTGGTGACGTCGCCGCCCTTCTGCGCATCGGCCGCCATGATCAAGGCTTGGCGGGCGGTCGCGTTCAGCTTCTCCAGTTCGGTCATCTTGGCGTTGAGCCGTAGCTCGGCCTGCTTCTGGCCGGCAATGACGTTGGCCGCTTGCTCCTTGAGCCGCCGGTGCTGGTCTTGCGCCTCGCGCATAGCCTGCTCGAGCTGCACCGCCGGATCCGCGTGCTTGTCGAAGTCGCTGTTGAACTTCGCGCCGATGTACTTCCACCACTTCTTGAACAACTTGATCATGTGCGCAGCCTACTGTGCGGGGCCCGCGCGTCCCGACGGGCGGAACTTTCGGCGCAACTCTTCGAGCTCGGGTGCGTTCATGAGCAAAAGCAACCCCACGTACACGCCGATGCCGACGATCGCCGCCACCACGGTGCGCAGTACCGCCCCGGCCCCAGCGTTGTCGCCGACCAGACGAGCGACTGCCCACACGGCCTCCGCCATGAGGACGGATGCCAACGTCATGCGGTAGAGCGAGGTGAGCATCGGCCGCAAGGCGAACCCGCTGACCTTGTAGGAGAGAACCTGCATGCTCAAGAGCGCGCTCAGGAGGTAGGCGATGGCGAAGGCGGCGGCAATGCCGAGCACGCCGAAGCGGCGGTACAGCAGCACCGCCAGCACGATGTTGAGCACGTTCTCAACGATGTTGATGATGCATGGCGTACGGGCGTCCTGGTGCGCGTAGAACGCACGCAGGGTGAACAGGTATACGGAGAACGCACCGAGACCGAGCGCGAAGCCGGCGAGTGCTCGGCTGGCCACGAGCGCGTCGGCGGCGTTGTACTCGCCGTGCTGCAACGCCAACCCCACGATCGGCCGTCGCAGCACGAAGAGCCCGAAGCCGGCGGGGATGGTGAGCAGCGCGACCATGCGAATGCCGAGGCCGGTGCGCTCCACGAGCCGGTCGCGTCGCTTCTCCGCGATGGCCTGCGACATCTCTGGCAGCAAGGTCGTCACGATCGACATCGCCAGCAGGCCGTGGGGGAGCACGAAGAACGTGAAGGCGTTGGTGTACGCGGTCTGGTTCCCCTCACCACTGCGCACGAGCAGGTTCTGCACGACGATGATCGAAACCTGGTTGGCGATCACGTAGCCGAGTGCCCACCCCGACAAGTCGCGCAACCGACGAACAGCGGGGTTGCGCAGGTCGAGTCGGAACCGCAGCGGGACACCGGCAGCCACCAGCGACGGCACCAGTGCAGTCGCCATCACCGCGATGCCGGCGGTAGCCCCGAGACCCAACGTCCACCGCAAGCGGTCGTTGGTGAGTACGTCGCCCAGTTGGGCGACGCCGTCGACTGCACTGGGCACGAGCAGCAACGTGCCGATGATCACCAGGTTGGCCAGCGCCGGTGCCCAGGAGGCGGCGAAGAAGCGCTTTCGCGCCTGCAGCTCCGCACTGCCGAGGGCGTTGAGCCCGTAGAAGAAGATCTGGAAGAGGAAGAAGACGGCCAGCGCGCCACCTGCCTCCCGGTACAGGTTGCCGTCGACGGACGTGGACGTGAACGACGCGTACAGTCGGAAGATCAATGGTGCTGCAGCGACGGCGACGGCCGTGAGCAACGCCAGTGCCACGATGGACACGGACCGGACCGCCACCTCGCCGTCCTCGTCGTTCTCGTGGCGCAGTCGGGTGAACAGCGGCACCAAGGCCGATGACAGCACACCACCGAGGACGAGTTCGTAGATCAGGTTCGGCGTCGCGTTGGCCTGGTTGTAAGCGTCGGTGAGGGCCGACTTGCCAAGGACGTAGCCGAAGACCGACACGCGCAGCAGGCCGCTGACGCGCGACATCGCGGTACCGGAGGCGACCGCCAGGTTCGACTTCAGCAGGCTGCTCACGGCGAGGTGGTTGGCCGGCCCGTGTCGTTGATGTCGTTGAGCGCCAATCGCAGGGCTTCCAATTGCGTGACGACCTCGCCCACCCCGTTGCCGAGCTCATCGGTGGCGTCGGTTCCCACGCTGACCTCAGCCGCATGAGCGACCAGTTCGCCCATGCGAGTGGTGAGCAGCCTGAGCCGCGCATCGGTGTCGGTACGGGTGGAACGGATCCGGCCGGCGGCATCGAGCTGCGATTGCACGGACGCGCGGGTTGCATCGTCGTCGGCGTGCTCGCGCTGGCGGTTCAGCGCGCCGGTGTGGAAGCGGGCCAACGCGTCGTCGAGTTCGTCACCGCGCCGGGCGATCCCGAAGCATTCCTGAACAGCCTGCTGCACCAGTACATCGATCTCGCCGAGCCGGGTGCGCAGCGGCCCGTCAGGCGTGCCGCGGGCGATCGCTCTGTAGCGCCGCTGGGCGGTCTGCGCCGCCGCCACGTGCCGCCGCCACGGTTCGCTGAGCGTGAACGGGTCGATCGCCGGCGTTCGCGGGCCACTCCGGTGCCGGCGCGCACGGATCATGACCGCCGCTGCGCCGGCAGCGAGCACCACGAGGCCGACGAGGACGGGAAACATGACGAGAGGGTACCTCAGCGCTATACGTCGACGGGGGCGATGTCGCCGGCGATGAGGGTGGTCAACTGCTCGTTGCTGAGGTCGGCGAGCGGTGCGAGGCGCACTGCCTGATGGGCGATCGCGGTCTCGAACAGGTTGCGGACGTAGCGCGCGTTGCCGAAGCCGCGGGTGCGGGGCTCGGAGGCGATGAAGTGGCGCACGCGCAACAGTGCGTCGTCGCTGAGCTGGTAGCGGTTCCGCTCGCCGAGCTGCAGGAAGATCTGCACCAACTCGTCCTCGGTGTAGTCCGGGAAGTTGATCGTGCGGGTGAACCTGCTCTTGAGACCCGGGTTGGTGTCGATGAACTCGCTCATCTCCGCCGGGTAGCCGGCAGCGACGATGGCGATGTCGTCCCGATGGTCCTCCATGAACTTCACCAGCGTGTCGATCGCTTCCAAGCCGAAGTCGTTCTCGCCGCCGCGGGCGAGGGCGTAGGCCTCGTCGATGAGCAGCATGCCGCCGAGCGAGGAGTCGAGAGCGGCTTGGGTCTTCAGCGCAGTCTGACCGACGAAACCGGCCACCAGCTTGCTGCGATCGGTCTCCACGAGGTGACCCTTCGAGACAACCCCGACCGCATGGTAGATCTGCGACAACAGTCGGGCGACGGTTGTCTTGCCCGTGCCAGGATTCCCGGTGAAGACCAGGTGATGGCTCGTCTCGATCACTGGCATGCCGCGCTCGGCTCGGATTTGTTGCACCTGCAACAAACTGCTGAGGCGACGCACCTCCGCCTTGACGTTGGCCAGACCGACGAGCTGATCGAGTTCGGCGAGCAGCTCGATCATCGATCGTGAAGAACGAGCGGGCTCCGTCGTGGGCACAACCGGCGATGACGAGGAAGTCGCCGAACCGGTGGCGGTGGGGGCTGCAGGCGCGACCAGTGGTTCCGGCTGGCCGGGGCGGGGCACGCCGATCGCGTCGAGGTGCTGCAGCATGGCGGTGCGGAGCCGGTCGATTGCTGTCAGCTCGGTGAGCGACGGCACGAGGTCGAGTGCGGCGGCGGTGTGCGCGAGCCGCATCGCGAGTTCGTAGTACACGTGGCTGCGGCGCGTGCCGTGCTGCGCGTCAGCCCGGCACAGCAGGTCGTACAGCACGCTGGCGTGGGCGAGTTGTTCGGTCTTGCCGCGGAACAGGCCCAGGCCGCGAGCAGCGAGCGTGGAGATCGCAAGCGGCGGATCGAGCAGTGGCCCGATCGCATCGAGGTAGCCGTCCAACTCGCTCTCCGTGGAGCGACCGTCGGCGCCGATCACACCGCCGACGATGTTGGACGCCTCGTTGGCGGTGTCGGCGAGATAGCCGCTCGCGGGCTTCCCGCTCAGCGCCGCCAGCTGTTCGCCGACCGCGCTGACGAACGACGAAGTTGCTGCTGTGAGCGACGAGGGGCTCACCCGCTGTCGCGCCAGGCAGTGTCGGCCGCCGACCCCGCCTGCCGACCGAGTGCCAGGTTCATGGTCGTGGAGCCTCCCAACTCCTCGCCGGCCCCACACTTCGGGCGACGTGAGGGGACACTAGACGACCACTCGCTCACTCCCGTACTGACGCACGCGTGCTTCGATTGACCGGGCGGTCAAGATCGAAAGTAGGGTTCAAATCATGGCTCATCGTTTCGAGAGCGTTCAAGAAGTCCGTGATGGATTGAAGAGCGTCAACTATCTGGCTGACGACGGCATCGCCGGCGTTGCATTCCTGGCCGACCGTCTGGGCAAGCCCGTGCTGGTGGAAGGGCCTGCCGGTACCGGCAAGACCCAGCTCGCCAAGAGCGTCGCCGAGATGACCGGTGCCCGGCTCATTCGGTTGCAGTGCTACGAAGGGCTCGACGAGAGCAAAGCGCTCTACGAGTGGAACTACAAGAAGCAACTGCTGCGCATCCAGGCCGACAAGAACAGCGACTCGTGGAGCGAGGTGCACGACGACATCTTCAGCGACGAGTTCCTGCTCACTCGGCCGTTGCTGGAGGCCATCACCGCGCCGGACCCGGTGGTGTTGCTGATCGACGAGGTCGACCGTGTGGAAGTGGAGACCGAGGCCCTCCTGCTCGAGATCCTGTCGGAGTATCAGGTGTCCATCCCCGAACTGGGCACGATCACGGCCAAGCAGATCCCGCTGGTGTTCCTCACATCCAACAACACCCGCGAGCTCAGTGAGGCCTTGAAGCGGCGCTGCCTCTTCCTCCATGTCGACTACCCCGATATGGAACGCGAGAAGGAGATCGTGCTCACCAAGGTTCCCGGTGTGTCCGAGAACTTGGCGGACCAGATCGCCCGCATCGTGCGCAGCATCCGCCAGCTCGACCTGAAGAAGTCGCCCAGCGTCAGCGAGACCATCGACTGGGCGCGCACGCTGGTGCTGTTGGGCATCGAGCACATCGAGGCACAGCAGGCGAAGGACACCCTGCACATCTTGCTCAAGTACCAGACCGACATCACCAAAGCGGCCAAGGAACTGAGCGTCGACAAGTAGTCGGCGTCGATCGTCATGCTTGATCTGCTCGCCGGCTTCGTCACAGAACTCCGCAACGCCGGGCTGCCCGTCAGCCTCACCGAGAACCTCGATGCGATGGAGGCGGTGCAGCACATCCCGATCGAGGATCGCGAGGCGTTCAAGTACGCGCTCGCCGCGACCATGGTGAAGAACAACGCCCACTGGCGCGCGTTCGAGACCGTTTTCGAGGTGTACTTCAGCCTGCGCGGGCCGGAGTACAACATCGCCGACGGCGACACCGATGTCGACGAGATGTGGCGCGCGATGCAGGAGCAGATGCGTCAGGGCGACGGCAAGGGCAGCCAGGGCGGGAGCATGGACAACCTCACGCCCGAGGAGATCGCCCAGCTGCTGCTGCAGGCGCTGATGAACGGCGACCAGGCGATGATGCGTGCGTTGGCGCGCCAGGCCGTGCAGCGCTTCGCCGGCATGGAGCCCGGGCGGCCCGTCGGTGGCACCTACTACATGTACCGCACACTGCGCAACCTCGACCTGGAGGGCATGCTCGAGAGGCTGATGGAAGCGAGCCGTGAGCAGGTTGGGGGCGAGCTGACGGCGCTGGAGGAGCGGCTCGAGCACGACGAGTACAACGATCGCATCGAGCAGTTCAAGAAGGAGATCGAGGCCGAGATCCGTCGCCGCCTCGTGGCCGATCGTGGCGCCGAGGCGATGGCCAAGACACTGCGTAAGCCGTTGCCGGAGGACGTGGAGTTCATGCATGCATCGCGCGACGAGATGCAGAACCTGAAGAAGGCGCTGCAACCGCTCACCCGCAAGCTCGCCGCACGCCTCGCGCGTAAACGTCGCCATGGTCGCAAGGGCCCGCTCGACTTCCGCAGCACGGTGCGCCATTCGCTCAGCTACGGCGGTGTGCCCGCCGAGCCGAAGTTCAAGTACCCGCGCCCGGCCAAGCCGGAGCTGATGGTGGTGGCCGACATCTCCGGGTCCGTGGCGGCGTTCGCCCGCTTCACGCTGATGCTGGTGTACGCGATCCAGGGCCAGTTCTCCAAGGTCCGTTCCTTCGTGTTCATCGACGGCATCGACGAGGTCACCGAGTACTTCAAGGGCGAAGAAGACATCATGAACGCGATCCATCGCGTGAACACCGAGGCCGACGTCGTCTGGGTGGACGGCCACAGCGACTACGGCCACGCGTTCGAGGTGTTCTGGGAGCGGTACGGCAAGGACATCAACCCGAAGACCACCGTGCTGCTGCTGGGCGACGCCCGCAACAATTACCACGCCAGCCAGGCGTGGGTGGTGCGGGAGATCCGGCAAAAGGCACGCAAGGTGTTCTGGCTGAACCCCGAGCCGCGCAGCTACTGGAACACCGGCGACTCCATAGTCGGCGACTACGGCACACATACCGATGGTGTGTACGAGTGCCGCAACCTTCGCCAATTGGAGGCGTTCGTCGAGAAGCTCGCCTGAGCGCGCCGTCACTCACGCTGCCCGATCGGTCGCTCGCTGACGATTACGCTGTCCGCCCATGGCCAATCGGGGTGTGTACGTCGAGCATTTGCGCAGGGTCGCCCTCTTCGCCGAACTGTCGAAGAAAGAGCTCGCGCGGGTCGCCTCCGCAGGGTCCGAGATCGAGGTGGCTGCGGGCAAGGTGCTGATGGAGCAGGGGCGCAATGGAGCCGACGCGTTCATCGTGCTGCGGGGCAGTTTCGTGGTGCGCCGCAACGGCCGCAAGCTCGCCGAGCTGACGGCGGGCGACATTGCGGGCGAACTGGCCTTGCTCGACGACGGCCCGCGTTCGGCCACCGTCGAATGCGCCGCCGATGGGAGCGTGTTGGTGATCAGCCGCGGCGAGTTCCGGGCGGTGCTCGACGACATCCCGAAGCTGTCGCACAAGTTGCTGGCGGCGATGGCGGGGCGCATCCGCAACGTCGACCGATCCGTGCTGGGCTGATCACTTCCAACACCACGCTCAGCTGCGCTGGTAGTTGGGTGCTTCCTTGGTGATGGTCACGTCGTGCGGATGGCTCTCCTTGCGTCCTGCGGTCGTGACTCGCATGAAACGAGCTGTGCTGCGCAGCGCATCCAGCGTGGAAGCCCCCGCGTAGCCCATGCCGCTGCGGAGGCCACCGACCAGTTGGTAGACCACGTCGCCGAGTGTGCCGGAGTACGGCACCCGGCCTTCGATGCCCTCGGGTACGAGCTTGCTCGATTGGCCGGCCACCTGGCTCTTGTCGGTCTGGCCGCTGGCGTAGCGGTCGGCGCCGAGGCCTTGCATGGCCCCCATCGAGCCCATGCCGCGGTTGGTCTTGTATCGCCGACCTTCGAACAGTTCCAGTTCGCCGGGGGCCTCGTCGGTGCCGGCCAGCAGTGAGCCGAGCATGACACAGTCGGCGCCGGCTGCAATGGCCTTCACCACGTCGCCGCTGTAGGTGATGCCGCCATCGGCAATCACCGGGATGCCGTGACGGCGGGCGTACTGAGAGGTGAAGTAGATGGCCGACAGTTGCGGCATGCCCGCCCCGCTGACCACTCGTGTGGTGCAGATCGAGCCGGCGCCGACGCCGACCTTGACCGCGTCGGCGCCGGCCTTCGACAGCGCCTCCACAGCTTCCGCGGTGACGACGTTGCCGGCGACGACCGGGAGGTTCGGCCACGACGCCTTGATCCGTTCGATGGCCTTGATCACCCCGGCCGAGTGGCCGTGCGCCGTGTCAAGAGCTACCGCGTCGACGCCCTGTGCCACCAACGCCTCGACGCGCTCCTCGAGGTCGGATCCCACGCCGACTGCTGCGCAACAGCGCAGTCGGCCGGATGGATCGCTGGTGGCGTTCGGGAACTCCTGGTTCTTCAGGATGTCCTTCACCGTGATCAGGCCCACGAGCCGCCGGTCGGCGTCGACCAACGGCAGCTTCTCGATGCGGTGCCGCTGAAGGATGCTGCGGGCTTCGTCCAGTGTGGTGCCCACCTTGGCGGTGACGAGGCCGTCGCTGGTCATGAAGTCGGCGACCGACCGCTGGTAGTCGGCCGGCTCGCAGAAGCGGGTGTCGCGGTTGGTGAGTATCCCGACCAGACGACCCTCCGGGTCGGTGATCGGCACGCCACTGATCTTGAACTGGTGCATCAGGGCCTCGGCGTCGGCGAGGGTGGCGCTGGGCGGCAGCGTGATCGGATCGGTGATCATGCCACTCTGACTGCGCTTGACCTTCTGCACCTCTGCGGCCTGATCGGCGACCGTCATGTTGCGGTGGATCACACCGATGCCGCCCTCGCGTGCGAGCGCAATCGCCATTCGTCCCTCGGTCACCTTGTCCATGGCGGCACTCACCACCGGCATCGCCAGCGTGATGTCGGCGGCGAACGTGGCCGACGTGTCGACGGTGTCGGGCAACACGTCGCTGTAGCCGGGCACGATCACCACGTCGTCGAAGGTGAGGGCCTGAAAACGGTCGAACAGATCGTCGTTGATCATGTCGGGGCTCCATTCGTGAGAGTTCTGTCGTTGAGCGGCGTGTCGTTGAGCTGCGTGCCGTTAAGCGAAACGGTGCAGAGTTGGCGCAGCGTGTCGACCAGCAGCAGGTGCTCGGTCGCGCGCATGCGTCGCTCCAGTTCATGGAGCGTGTCACCTCGCAGGATCGGCACCTCGGTGGACGCGAGTACCGGTCCGGAGTCGACCCCTTCGTCGGGCACGAGATGCACCATCACCCCCGTGCGAGTGCGTCCGCCGGCTTCGGCCTCGGCGAAGGCGCGCTCGATGGCGTGCAGGCCGGGAAGCTCGCCCGGCAGTGCAGGGTGCAGGTTCACCACCATGCCGGGAAACCAGCCCAAGAAGCTGATTGTGAGCACACGCATCCAGCCGGCGAGCACTACCCAGTCGGGGTCGAAACCGGTGACGATGTCGGCGAGGCGGGCGTCGTAGTCGGAGCGGCTTTCGCCGGGACGTCGGCCGACGTGGACCGCCGGCAGGCCGGCAGCATCGGCCCGCGCGAGCGCCGTTGCGTCGGAGTGGTCGCTCACGACCGCCATCACTTCCGCGGGCAGAGCACCAGCGGCGCAGGCGTCGATGATGGCCTGCGCGTTCGACCCGTTACCGCTGGCCAGGATGACGAGGCGACGGGTCATCGCAGCACCACCGTCCGGCCGGCGCACGCATCTGCGGCGGCCACCAGTTCGCCGATGACCCAGGTGGTTTCGGGAATCGAGGCCTGCACCGCGTCCAGGTGCGCCGCGGCGCACACCACAACCATGCCGACACCCATGTTGAGCGTGCGGTACAGCTCGTGCGTGTCCAGACCGACAGCCACCTCTCGCACCAGGCGGAAGAGGGGCGGCACCGGCCACGAGCCGAGGCGGATGTGGGCGTCGATCCCGGCGGGAAGCACACGGGGGAGGTTCTCGGGCAGTCCGCCGCCGGTGATGTGGGCGAGCGCCTTCACCGTGCCGGCGGTGAGCGCAGCATCGAGCACCGGCAAGTAGCTGCGATGCGATTTCAGCAATGCCTCGCCGAGCGTGCAGTCGAAGCCGGCCGGCACGGAATCCATCGGCAACCAGGCGAACAGCTTGCGCAGCAGCGAGTAGCCGTTCGTGTGCGGGCCGCTGGAGGCGATGCCGATCAGCACGTCGCCGGCGAGCAGCGGGCCTTTGGGGAGCAGCTCGGCCCGGTCGACCGCGCCCACCAGCGTGCCGGCGATGTCGAATGCGCCGGGCGCGTAGACGCCGGGCATCTCGGCGGTCTCACCGCCCAGCAATGCACACCCGGCAGCCTCGCAGGCCTCGGCCATGCCGGTGACGACCTCTGCCACGTGGTCGGCGTTCAGCTTGCTGCTGGCGATGTAGTCGAGGAAGAAGAGCGGCTTGGCGCCCTGCACCAGCACGTCGTCGATGCAGTGGTTGACGATGTCGGCGCCGACCCCGCGGTACTTGCCCAGCCGAGCAGCAAGCTCCACTTTCGTGCCGACGCCGTCGGTGCTCGCGACGAGGAGCGGTTCCGCCATGGCCTTGATCGCGGCGCCGCTGAACACCCCACCGAAGCTGCCCACGCCACGGAGCACCGCGGCGCCGTGCGTGCGCTCGACGGCGGCCTTCATCTGATCGACCGCACGGGTGCCCTCGTCGATGTCGACGCCGGCCGCTGCGTAAGACGTGATCTGCGATCCGATCGCGCGCCAACCGATGTCGCGGCGTACCTGCATGCCATCGAACTGCACCGTCGCGATGCGGTGGTAGGCGTGCGAGCGAGCAGCAACGAGGTCGTCGCCAATGCCGGTGACCGCAAGCACGCGGCCGGCGGTGACCCTCGTCCCGTCGGTGCCCGCGTGGAAGAGCAGCGCGTCGGTGGCTTCGTCGCCGAAGTCGATCACGGCGCCGGTGAGGGGTGCGCAAGGATAGCCAGCTGCCGCCGCGACCACGGTGCAGGCGGCGCCAGTGGCATGGATTCGCCGATCGCCCAAGTCGCCGCGGCAGCAGGCAAGCGCCAGCTCCGCCAGGTCGTCGGTGAGCAGGGGCAGCACCGCCTGTGCCTCGGGGTCGCCGAAGCGACAGTTGTACTCCAGCAGCTTGGGACCATCGGCGGTGAGGATCAGGCCCGCGTACAGCACGCCGATGTACGGCGCTCCCTCCTCCAGCAGGAAGTCGATCACCGGCTGGATGAACGTGGCCGTCAGCTCGTCCGGGTCGTAGGGAATCGGCGCTGGTGCGTATGCGCCCATGCCGCCGGTGTTGGCGCCGGTGTCGCCCTCACCGATTCGCTTGTGGTCCTGCGCCACCGGCAGTGGGCGGGCGACGGTGCCGTCGCACAGCGCCATCAGGCTGCATTCGGGCCCGCTGAGCCGCTCTTCCAGCACGAGGGGGCCTTGCTCCGCCAGTTCGCGGATCGCGGCCTCGGTCGCAGCGTCGTCGTCGGGCACGATCACGCCTTTGCCGGCGGCCAAGCCATCCAGCTTCACGACCACCGGCTTGCCGAACTCGCGCCACCATACGATCGCCTCCTCGGGGTTCGAGGAGAGGTGGTAGGCGGGGGAGGGCAGGCCCAAGCGGCCCGCCAGCATTCGGGTGAAACCCTTCGAGCTCTCCAGCTTGGCAAGTGAGGCGGTGGGCCCGAAGCATGGGATGTGCAGTTCGGCGCAACGGTCGGCGACACCGGCCACCAGCGCAGCCTCGGGACCGACGATGACGAGGTCGGGTCGTCCGTGGGCGGAGGGATCGGCGGAGAGCGCCGCTGGCAGTTCGGCGAGCACGTCGACGTGGTGGCCGTGGTGCCGGCAGGCCCAGGCGATCGCCGCTTCGCGACCACCCGAACCGATGACCAGGACCCTCATGACAGGGCGCCCTCGAAGCTCAGCTTGGGTTGTGCCTCGTCGACCGGCATCGGGTAGCGGCCGGTGTAGCAGGCGTTACAGAACCCATCCTCGCTGCCTTCGTTCTCCGGCTCGATGGCTCGCATCATGCCCTCCAGCGACAAGAAGGCCAACGAGTCGGCACCGATCAGCGCGCGGATCTCGTCGACCGTGAGGCGGGCGGCCATCAGGTCGCCATCGTGGCCCATGTCGACACCGAAGTGGCAGGCGTGGGTGATGGGTGGGCAGGTGATGCGCACGTGCACCTCGGTGGCGCCGGCATCGCGCAGCAACTTCACCAGCGGCCCGGCGGTGGTGCCGCGCACGAGCGAGTCGTCGATCATCACCACCCGCTTGCCGGCGAGGTTCTCCGACAACGCGTTGAACTTCAGCGCCACACCACGCTCGCGCAGGTCCTGTGTCGGCTCGATGAACGTGCGGCCGATGTAGCGGTTCTTGATCAGGCCATCGTTGTGTTCGATGCCGGCGGCGCGGCTGTAACCGATGGCAGCGGGAATGCTGCTGTCGGGCACCGGGATGACCACATCCGCTTCGACGGCGGACTCGCGCGCCAACTGCTCGCCGAGGCGCTGGCGAACGTGGTGCACGTTGCGGCCGGCCCACACGCTGTCGGGTCGGCTGAAGTAGACGAACTCGAACGTGCAACGGGCCGGTTTGGCGCTGGGCGTCAGTGCCTGCCGACGCGTCATCTCCGCACCGTGCAGGGTGACGATCTCGCCGGGCTTGACTTCATCGATCTCCACGCAGCCGAGGGTGTTGAGCGCACATGTTTCCGAGGCGACCGCGTAGCCGCCGTGCGGCAGGCGTCCGACGCTCATCGGTCGGAAACCCCACGGGTCACGCACGGCGATCACCCTGTCGTTGACCAGGATCACCAACGAGTAGGCGCCCTTCCAGGCCGGCAGGGTGCGCTCGACGCGGTCTTCCCACGTCTTGCCGCCGGCGGCGGCGAGCATCAGCGTCAGCACCTCGGTGTCGCTGGTGGCGGTGAGGCCGAAGCCCTTCGCCAGCAGTTCCTCGCGCAACGCGCCGGAGTTCACCAGATTGCCGTTGTGAGCAAGGGCGAGTGGGCCGTGCATGGTCTCCACCAGGAACGGCTGGTGGTTGCGGTGCGCGTTCGCGCCAGTGGTGCTGTAACGGGTGTGCCCGATCGCGTGGTAGCCGGTGAGGGTGGTCATCGTGGCCGGGGTGAACACGTTGGCGACGAGGCCACTGTCCTTGTGGCAACGCACTCGACTGCCGTCGCTGACGGCAATGCCGGCTGCTTCCTGGCCGCGGTGCTGCAGCGCGAACAGGCCGAAGAAGGCCAGCTGAGCAACGCCTTCCCCGTGCGGGGTGGAGACGCCGAACACACCACATTCCTCCTTCGGCCGGTCGGCGTCGCTCTTGGTCCGAACGTGCACAGGGATGTCAGGAAACATGGTGCAGGTGCTCCAGGATGCGTGGGGCCACGGGGTAGGCCCCGGGCGCGAAGAGGGTGCCGGTGAGGCGTTCGTAGGCGTCGATGTAGCGGGCGCTGGTCTGCTGCCACACCTCGTCGGGCAGCGCTGGTGGGGCACCGTCGCCGCTGTAGCCGGTGGCCAGCAAGGCCCGGCGAACGACCTCCTTGTCCAGGCTCTCCGGCTCCTCGCCGGTGGCAAGGCGAGCTTCGTAGGTCTCGGCCACCCAGTAGCGAGACGAATCGGGCGTGTGCATCTCGTCGATCAACATCAGGCTGCCATCCTCGCCATCCTCATCGACGACGGTACCGAACTCGTACTTGGTATCGGCGAGGATCAGCCCGGCTCGTGCCGCGACCTCTTGGCCGCGTTGGAACAGTTGCAGCGCGGCCTCCACGGTGCAGCCCCACAACTTGGGTTCCACCAGGCCACGCTGCAGCACGTCGGCCACCGTCAGCGGCTCGTCGTGGCCGCCGTGCGCTGCCTTCGTGGTGGGGGTGACGAGTGCGTACGGGAGCACAGTGTTCTTGCGCAGGCCGTCGGGGAACGGATGGCCGTAGATGGTGCGGGAGCCGTCGGCGTACTGCTGCCACAGCGATGTGGAGGTGACGCCGGTGATGTAGCCGCGCACGACCACTTCCACGGGCAGCGGGCTGGCTTCGCGGGCGATGAGCACGTTCGGGTCGGGTACCGAGAGCACGTGGTTGGGCACGATGTCGGAGGTTTGCGCGAACCACCATGCGGCCAACTCGTTCAGCACCTGGCCCTTGTAGGGCACACCGGCAATCACACGATCGAACGCGCTGAGGCGATCGGTGGTGACGAACAGTCGACGCCCGCCCACCTCATCTGGCGGCAGTGCATAGCTGATACGCACCTTTCCCTCGCGCCGATCGGGGAGGTCGAGGTCGATGTCGAAGAATGGTTCCATCACGCTTCCTCAGCGGCCTTTGGCGTAGCGCACGCCCTGCTCGAAGAGTGCGAGGCCCAAGCCGGCCTGCGTACCCCTGGTGCGACGGGGGTGCTGGCGGGCGAGCACGTGGTTCTCGGGGTGCGGCATCAGGCCCAGCACCACTCCACTTTCGTCGCACACGCCGGCGATGTCGTCGACCGACCCGTTTGGGTTGCGACTGTTGTCACTGATGGCGTAGCGCAGGGCGACTTGGTCGTTGGCAGCCAGTGCAGCCACGTCGGGGTGGACGTAGCGGCCTTCGCCGTGGGCGATCGGGCACTCGATCGGCTCCACCGCACCATCTGACAGGCCGTGGGTCCACACGCTGCGGCTGGCAGGAACCGCGAGACGAACCCACTCGCACTGGAAGTGCCCGCTGGCGTTGTGCCCGAGTGCACCCGGCAGCAGCCCGGTGCGGGTGAGCACCTGGAACCCGTTGCAAATCCCGATGACCGGCTTGCCGGCGGCCACGAACTGCTGCAGCGCGTCACCCACGCCGTGGGCGAGCGCCAGCGACCACATACGGCCGGCCCCGAGTGCGTCGGCGTAGCTGAAGCCGCCGGCGATCACCAGCATCTGGGCGGCCTGCAACTGAGTCGGATCGGCGAGCAGCGCGGCCAGCAGCGTGACCGTCGGGTCTGCACCCGCAAGATCGAGCGCGAACGCCACGTCGTGGTCGCGGTTGGTGCCGGGGGCGGAGAGCACGACCGCGCGCGGGCGGCTCATCGTGGGCCTCCTTGAAAGGCGCTGCGCAGCTCGTCGAGGGGTATGTCGAAGCCGGCAAGGCGCAGCAGCGGTTCGCCGGTGACGGTGCCCAGCACCGTCACCGGTTCGCCGAGACCGTCGAAGAACCATGTGACGTCCTGTGGTGCGATCTCACACACGAAACGACCGGTCGACTCGCTGAACAGGGCGGTGGTGATGTCAGCGTGCGGGAGCGTGTCGATGTTCGCACCGAGAAGGCCGCCGATGCACATCTCGGCCACGGCGACGGCGAGCCCGCCTTCGCTGAGGTCGTGACATGCACGTACGCGCCCCGTGCGCAGCAGTGTGTGCAGGGCGCGGTAGCGGGCAGGCGAGTTGGTGTCGGGCGCAGGCACCGGGCCGGCGTCGCCTGCGCCGGTGATGAGCGCGAAGTGACTGCCACCGAACTCGGTCTCGGTTCGGCCCACCACTACCAGTACGTCGCCGGCCTGCTTGAGGTCGGGCGTCACCGCCAGGTCGGCGTTGGGGTGGTGCGCGATGGCGGTGATGACCAGCGTCGGCGGTACCGCGTGGCGGGCGCCGTCGCTCCCCAGGTACTCGTTGTTCAGCGAGTCCTTGCCACTGACGAACGGTGCTCGGTAGGCGGACGCGGCGGCGCAGCAGCCCCGCACTGCCGCGACGAGTTCGCCCAACGTGGACGGGCGGCGCGGATCGCCCCAACTGAAGTTGTCGAGCAGCGCCACCGAACTGGGGTCGGCGCCGACGGCGACCACATTGCGGATCGCTTCGTCGACGACGGCGTGGGCCATGCGTTCTGGATCGGTGATGCCGTACCACGGGTTCACCCCGATGCCGATCGCCAGCCCGTGCGTGTCGGAGGGTTCGGCCAGCACGACGCCGTCAGCGTGGCCGTCGTGAGCCGCGCCGACGAGCGGTCGCACGACGGTGGCGCCGCGTATCTCGTGGTCGTAGCGGCGGATGATGTGCTCCTTGGACGCGATGTTGGGGTGCGCCAACAATTGCAGCAGCATGGCTGCCGCGTCGGAGCACGGCGGTGCGGCGGCCGCGGTGCGTGATGGCGTGGGCAGCACCGCGTGCATCGTCCGTTGCGGGCGCCCGGCGTGCAGGAACTCGGTGTCCAGCTCCAGCACGGTGAGGTCACCCGAGCGCACGCGCAACACACCGTCGCCCGTGAACGTGCCCAGCTTGGTGGCCTCCACGCCGTGGCGTTCGCACACGGCTACGAGGCAGGTCCACCGAGCGGGCGGTACCGCGAACACCATCCGCTCCTGCGCTTCGCTGAGCCACACCTCCCACGGCCGCAGCCCCGGGTACTTCAGCGGGGCGAGGGCAACATCCACGTCGGCGCCCACGCCCTCGGCCATCTCGCCGACTGCGCTCGAAAGGCCGCCAGCGCCGCAATCGGTGACGGCGGTGTAGAGGCCGATGCACTCGCGCATCACATCGATCAGCAGCTTCTCGGTGATCGGGTTGCCGATCTGCACGCTGGCGCCGGCCACGTCGCCGGTGGAGGCATCCATGGTCGCGCTCGAGAAGGTGGCGCCACGCAGGCCGTCGCGACCGGTGCGGCCACCGAGGACCACGACCAGGTCGCCCGGCTGCGGGCCTGGAAGCGGAGCGGCGTCGGCTGCCACACCGATGCATCCTGCGTAGACCAGTGGGTTGGCCAAGTAGCCGGGGTCGTAGAGCACTGCGCCCGCCACGGTGGGCAGGCCGATCTTGTTGCCGTAGTCGGCGATGCCGGCCACCACTCCTGACTCGATCAGCCGCGGGTGCAGCACGCCGTCGGGCAGTTGCTCGGCGGGAAAGTCGGTAGGACCGAAGCAGAGGATGTCGGTGATCGCGATCGGATGATGGGCTGCGCCCATGACGTCGCGGATCACGCCGCCGACGCCGGTGTTGGAGCCACCGAAGGGCTCGATGGCGGAGGGATGGTTGTGCGTTTCGGCCTTCACCGCGACGGTGGTTCCCGGCACGTACGAGAGGATGCCGGCGTTGCCCACGAACGAACTGCGCACGAACGGCGCATCGATGGTGTCGGTGCAGTGGCGCAGCTGCTTCATCAGCGGGGTGATCTCGGTGCTCGCCATCTCACCGTCGAGCGTGACGATGCGAGCTCGGAACGTCTTGTGCGAGCAGTGTTCGCTCCAGGTCTGGGCCAGCGTCTCCAACTCCACGTCGGTGGGCTCACGGCCCACGCTGCGGAAGTGTTCGACGATGGCGTGCAGTTCGGCGATGTCCAGCGACAGGCCGCGCTCGCGGTTCAACTCCTGTAGCGCCTCGTCGTCGAGAGTGCGGATTGCCACCTGTTCGATGGTCTGTTCGGCGTTCGCGTCGCTGTCGATGAACGACGGATCCAGCGGCGCAGCGGCCCAGCGCTCGATCACCTGATTGGCGAGCAGGCGGCGCGCGAGCGCGGGAACGGTCTCGGGTTGCAGTTCGCCGTGGATGTCGAAGTGCTGACCGGTGGCCACTTCCATACCGGGCAGGCCGACGGTGTGGGCTGCCAATGCAACGGCCGTCGCCACGGGGTCGGTGACGCCGGGCAACAGCTCCGTCTCCACGCCGGTCTCGGGCACCGTCCAGGTGGCCTGTTGCAGGAGCGGTTCGACGAGCACGGCCTCCATTGCCGCTCTCTCACCGGGGGTGAGGTCGTGGGCGAAGAACACGATCTCGGCGACGTCGATGCCTGACACCTCGGTGAGGCCGAGCGCATGTGCGTCGGCCAGCAGCTCACGCGATCGCGGGTCGGCGCCCTTGGTGCGGATGGTGAGACGCGCTCCGTTGGTCACCGCGACGAACCTACGGGCAGGTGGCACGGAGAGCCTGCGCTCGCAAACGAAAAGTAAGGTGTCGGCAAAACTTGGCCGTCCGTTGACGACCGACGGCTGACCGGGCCCTGGCCCAGGCGAGTATCGTCGGTCGTCGTGACCCGGCTGGTACTTGTTCGACATGGTGAATCCAACGTCACGGTCGACCGTGTGATCGGTGGGCCTCGCACGTGCTCGGGCTTGTCGCCCTTGGGGGTTCAGCAGGCCGATCGCTTGCGCGAGCGGTGGGCGGCCACGCAGGAATTCACTGCCGACGTGTTGTTGGCGAGTCAGTACCCGCGGGCGATCGAGACCGCCGACATCGTGGCCCCCTCCTTGGGTGGCCTGGCGGTGCGTCGCGACGACGACTTCGGCGAGCACGACCCCGGCACGGAGTGCGATGGCCTCACCTACAAGCAGTACATGGCGCTCTACGACATCGGGCCCGAGGCCTGGGATGCAGCCGATCCGTTCGCCACCACCTTTCCCGGCGGCGAGACCGTGGCTGCCTTCCAGTTCCGCGTCGGTTCCGCCCTGCGGCGAACCCTCGATCTGTACGAGGGCCAGACGGTCGTCGTGGTCTGTCACGGCGGCGTCGTCGATGCGATCCTTCGGCTGGCGCTCAAGGCACCGGGCATGGGGGCCTTCGAGATCCACACCCTCAACGCGTCGATCACCGAACTGCTGCTGGTGAAGCGCAACACCTGGCGTCTTGTCCGCTACAACGACACGGCCCACCTGGCGGGCCTGGCGGCACAGACCAACCCGCCCTTCGCCGACAGGGCCTGAGCCGGTCATGGCCGTGCGGTTCGACGTGGTGGTGGTTGGCGCCGGGTCGGCTGGCGTGGTGTTGGCCGCGCGGCTGAGCGAGCGTCGCGATCGCGCGGTGCTGCTGCTGGAGGCCGGCGCCGACCACGACACCGCCGACACCTCGCCCGCCATCAGTGGGCCCTCCTTCCTGGCGGCGATGGCAGAGCCGGGCCGTTTGTGGCCCGATCTGCTGGCCCGCCGCACGGTTGAGCAGGGGCTTCGGCCGTACGCGCGTGGTCGCGGGGTCGGTGGCTCGTCGGCCGTCAACGCCATGGTCGGCTTGCCCGGCGAGCCCGGCGACTACGACGAATGGGAGCGTGCCTTCGGCTGCACCGGTTGGGGTTGGGCCGATGTGAGGCCATGGTTCCATCGGTTGCCGATCCCACTGCGTGCCGCCACGTCGATGGAGTCCGGGCCGGTGGCGCGGGCGCTGCTCGTGGCCGAGTCATCGGCCGAGCCGGCAATGCTGACGCTGACCGCCGACGGGCGGAGGGCATCGGTGACCGAGGTGTATCTCGAGCCTGCTCGCGGTCGCCCGAACCTGACGGTGCGAGGTGATTCGCTGGTGGATCGCGTGCTTCTGGATGGCCGTCGGGCCGTCGGTGTGCGACTCGCCGATGGCACCGAGATCGAGGCCGCGACAGTCATTCTCTGCTGCGGAGCGATCCACTCGCCGGCCCTCGTGTTGCGGAGTGGCATCGATCTGGTCGGGGTCGGTCAGGGCCTGCAGGATCACCCCTCCTTCCCGCTCGCAATGCACCTGCGCGTGCCCACCGCCGATCCCTTGGGGCGGCTCGCCGTCACGGCCATGCTGCGCGCCACGTACCGCGAGCATCACGA
>JANONE010000294.1:0-5550 GCA_031420675.1 Ilumatobacteraceae bacterium
ACCCCCGTGAGCGATTGGTTGCGCACGGTGCACGAAACCTGCACGGTGACCGAGCCACCCTGCCACTCGCCCGTAGGTGACGGCGCCCACGAGAGGTGTACACCGGCACCCCCTTCACAGCGCGTACGTAGTGTGGAGAGCGCGACCACCTCCTCAGCGGCGACGCGTGCGGTTGCCGAATCAGGAGCTTGCGACGCAGCCCGCGAGGCGGACTGAGCGGTGTTGGTGACCTGGACGCCCGCCGCCTGCAGGCGACCGACGAACCCCAGGAACAGCACGGCGGCGATACAGAACACGAGGAGGTACATCATCTCCACTGGCGTGGCGATGCCATCCTCATCACGCCAACTTGCGATCACGGACGAGTTCCTGAGTGTCATGTCATTGCTCCTTGGGAGCCGTCTCGCTGACACGCGCACGGAAGCCCAACGCATCACCCAGCACGCCCGGAGTGCGGCCGGTGACAGTGACCGTGATCATCGCTCCTTCGGTGCAGGTGACACGCACACCATCGGCCCACGAGCCTGCGGTTCGTTGCACCACCGCTTGCGCGGCGGCGATGCCATCGGCGCAGTCGCCGTCGAAGGCGGCCGCAACTCGGGCACCTTCGGCAGCGGCTTCATCGAGCACGTTTCGCGTATGCCAATAGGTGGCGGCTTCGAACACCAGCAACATGGCGAACAGCACCGCGATGAGCCCGAACAGCATCTGGATCGACACGTCGACCGCTCCCTGATCGCGATGCCGCAACGCACGGCGTCGCTGATCAGTAGCGGGGCAACGAACGACACGCATGGCTCAAGGCGCGACCGGATCAGGGACGTTGTCCTTGGCCTGGTTGAACTTGGCCATGAAGAAAGCAGTAGCGGCAATGGCCACCACGATCCCTACGGCCAACCAGATCATCTTGGTGACCGCCTCGTCGACACCGTCTTCTTGATGACGATCCGCCCACGCGTGCCGTGCGCGCAGCCTCATCTCGCCGTAGGCCACCTGGACCCACACCGCCAGTGGAAGCAGTTGCTCATTCATCCGCCGAAATCCCTTCTCGAACTTCTTCTTGGACTGCTCGACGTCGTGATTGGCGCCGTGCTCGTCGATGCACCGCTGCAGGGGTGCCCTGTGTTTGCTCGCTAGCCACCGAACGCTTCACTGATGCGTTGCGTCAACGGATAGGCCAAGAACACGATCGTGGTGACGACGAAACCGATGGTGGGGCCGGCAAGGTTGGCGTTGGCTTTGTCGGCCTCGCGCTCCAGTTCGTCCAGCGCCTTTGCACGCATCGATGCGGCGAGCGACGCGACCGTGTCGCTGATCGACACGCCCTGCAAGCCCTGCCGTTCGATCGACGACGCGAACTCGCTGAGTTCACGGACACCGAAGCGGCGGCCGAACTCGTCGAGCGCCTCCCACACTGGCACGCCGCGCTGCGGTGCTGTCTGCAGCTCCGCGCGCAACGCGTCGAAGGCGTCGCTGGCACCGACCGACAGCGCGAAACGAATTGCCTCCTCCACGCTCTGGTCGGTGGTCAGGCCGACCGCGACCAACTGCACGAAGTCGTTGGCGGCCTGCCGTAGCTCCCTGCGACGCCGCTCGATCTTGGTGGCGATGTCGTTTACCGCTATCCACCCGGCGATCGAAGCGATGGCCACCGCGACGATCGGCCAGAACGGTGAGAGCGGCAACACGCCCAACGCCATCAGGGCGGCCACGGCGCTGAGGACGGCGAACAGCATGATGCCGACCGACATGACCACTCGCGTGACGACGTCGGCCGGCGTGAGACCGACCACTGCGAGACCGACTCCGTAGTGCCGCACGGCCCAGCGGCCCGAGGCGCCGGCAGCGAGCGAGTCGGTCCACCTCGCGCTGGAAGGCCGACCGAGCTGCGCTGCCCCGCCCGTGCCGTACATGCGTTGGCGAGCGACAGCGATCGACCGCGGTGCGCGCTGCACGGATTGGGCCACGCACCACACACCTCCAGCCACCAGCAGACCGGCGAGCGCACCGACTTGCAGCGGGTTCATGGTGTCACCCCGGCGGAGCCGACGATCCGGTAGCGCTGTGGCAGTTCGTAGCGACACAGCGACCTCAGCCAGAACACGCAGCCCAACCACATGCCCAGCGGCAACAGCAGCACGACTTGGCCGACCGCAGTGTCGTAGGGCTGCAGCAGGTCGCCGCCGGCGAACTTCAGGTACGCAACCAACAGGCCGCCGATGATGACCAGTCGCTTCATGCTCGACTGGTACACCGAGCGGGTGCGGTCGATTCGTTCGCGGGCGGTCACTTCGTCGCGAGCAGCCGCCGCCAACGCACTGACGGTGCCGTACAACCGACCTGCGCTGGTGGAGCCCCCGATGACGAGCCGGATCGCAGCGACTGCTGCGTCGGCAGTGGGATGTGCGAGGTCCTCCGCGAGGTCGGCGAGTGCGTCCTCGGTACGGAAACCCTGACGACGACGGTGGGCAAACGTGCGCAGCGGAAGGGCAATGGCATCGGGCGGCCGCAACGCCACTTGCTCCAGCGCTTCTTCTGCGCCGATCGCGGACCCACGCAAGGTGTCACGCAGGTCCTCCAACCACTTGGCGATGCCCTCGATTCGGCGGCGTTCGTCGTCGGCCCGAGTGTCGTGCAGCAACCTCCTCCACGACACCACCAACAACCCGACCAGCAACGCCAACATCACCCAACGTGTGGCGAGCAGCACGAGGAAACCGGCGGCGAAGCCGACCGCTACTCGGTTACCGCTGATGCCGGCGAGCATCGATGGGGTCGCGGGTACGGCGGTGCTCTTGCGTTGCGGCGCAGACGCCCGTAGCGCCGCCAGCAACGCCACGCCGAGCAGCAGGCAGACGGCGAGCGCGACGGCGCTCGGCGGGAAGGCGGTGGACGACATCGCTCACACCACCTTCCGCAAGGCCGCTGTGCCGGTGCGTAGCGGTCGGTGCGTCTCGCCGGCGCTGTGCCACCACCGGGTGGAGAACTCGGGCATGGCAGCGCACAGCCGCTCGAGCATCGGTCGTTGCGGTTCTGAGGCGGGCCGCGCCCGACGATCGGCCGCGTCGGGCCGCGGGCTGAACAGCCGGTGCATGATGAATCGAGCGCCGTCTTCCTCCACCGAGGGCGAGACGATCTCGGTGACGTAGCGGCCAGATCGGTTGTCGCCGGTGACGTGCACGACGAGATCGACACTGCGGTACACCTGCCAGCGGGCCATCCGTAGATCGATCTTGTTGTGGTAGGCGATCAGTTCCGCGAGCCGCTCGATACCGTCCTTCGCCGAGCCGCCGTGCACGGTGGCCATCGCTCCCTGGCCGATCGACATCGCCTGCACCAACGCCCCACCCTCGGCGCCCCTGACCTCGCCGACCACGATCCAATCGGCGCGGGTTCGAACCGCCGGCACCATCATGTCGTGGCACGAGATGCCGACGCCGTCGCTGGTGCTGGGCACACGGGACTGGTAGGCATGCACATAGCGGTGCTGCCCCATGTTCGCGATGTTCAGCTCGAAGTCGGTCTCCACCGTGACGACCACATCGTGTTCATCCACCTCGGCCACCAGAGCACGCAGCATGGTGGTCTTGCCCGAACCCATGCGACCACACACCACCACGTTCATGTCGGCCGCGATCGCCGCCCGCAGCAGTTCGACCGCACCCTCGTCGAGCATCCCTTGCACCGCGAGATCGCTCAACGACATGCCGAACACGGCCGCCCGCCGGATGGTGACGAGCGGGCGCTGCACGACATCGAAACCCTCACCGTGGAACCGAACACCGGGCTCTAGTTCGAGGTCGACGAACGGGTTCTCGCGGTTGAACGGGCGCCGCCGCGACGTGGCGGTGTCGTAGATGATCCGCTCGAGGTCGCGGTCGCGACGCACGAGTGGTGGCAGCAGTTGGCGCGAGCCGTCGCTGCGCTCCACGCGCACATGGTCGGCGCCGAACACCAGCACATCGGTGACGTGAGGGTCGCGTAGGACGGTGAGCAGGCGCGGCAGGCCGAAGATCTCGGAGATGACGAGATCCACCAAGTCGGTGTGTTCCTCGCTGGTAAGTGGAGCGTGACGGGCCATCACGCGTTGGTGTTCGAACTCGGGCAGCACCACCCGATCGAGCACGTCGCGCGTCATCTCTTCGCGCAGGTCGCGCTCGGCGGCGGTCTCGTCGCGACCTGGCACGGGAAGGCGGTCGCCCCATTGGCGGCGGAGGTCGGCGACGACCACATCGAGCTCGTCGTCGGTCATCGCGCCACTCGCTGCTCGACGGTGATGTTGAGGACCATCTGGCTCACCGCTGCCATCAGCGCACTGCGCCGCAGCCGACGATTGTCGGCCGTCGCACCGCGATGCACGAGATCAACCGTCGCCGGCTCCCATGGCAGCCACCCGGCGCACTCCTCGCGCAACTCGGCCTGCAACGTCGCCCGCGGGAAGGCGACCCCACCGGGAGACTCGACGAAGACAATGCGGGCCTTCGGTTCCAGCAAGCCAGGGTCGGCGGGCGACACGCGGCCGGCAGCCTGCAGCCACTCAGCGGCGGCAACGGCCGCGCTGATCTCCGCCGAGGCTACGAGCAGCACCGCGTCGGCCATTGCGAGCAGCGGCCACACCGGTGTGCCCGCACGCAAGGTGCCAACGTCGATGACCACGGAACCGCGAAGGTCGCGCAGCGAGGGAGCCCACGGCATGCGCGGTTGATGGCAGGCAAAGGCGCGAAACGGATCGGCCGGAGCACTGACGACGCGCAGCTCGCCCACCATGTGCGCAACACCTTCGAACGCGTCGGACACCGCGATGCGCTCCGGAGGAAACGCCACCCGCTCGAGCCCGCCGATCGAGTTTTGCGGCAGCCGCAGCCTGCCGGCGATGACACCACCCGCGGGGTCCGCTTCGATAAGCCAGCCACCGTCGTCATCGGCCGCGGCCAGGCACGTGGCAGCGAGCAAGGCGGTGGTGGTGGCACCGGTGCCACGCCAGGATCCGACGACGACGATCACGTGCCGGCCGCCATCGGCTTGCCGACCAACAACAGTTGGTCGGTGGCGGCGAGTTGGGCGACGGCAATGGATTGGTCGGCGGGGACAGCCAAAGTGACGGAGAGATCCCCATCGGCGCCGAGCTGTACATCGATCACCCGAACAGCCACCGTGATGCCGGCGACGGCGGCGTCGACGGGCGCGGCAATCGCGAGATCGCCGCGTGCAAGGCCGGCTGGGAAGCGGCCCACCTTCAGCAAGGCACCCACGGCCTCCTCACCAGCGGCGAGCTGCGGAGTATCACGCCACATGCCCACTTGCAGCAGGGCGCCAGGTTGGAGATCGATCGCAGCAACGCGGCCCACGAGGGCGGCGAGCGAATCGGCGGGTACGAGGCCGTTCACCTGGGCGTCGAATGCCACACCAGCGACGGTGAGGTCGGCAGCGTCGATGACATCTCCGGCTTGCACGGTTTGCGCAACTTGCACCACCTGCACGCGATCGGCGGCGTTCGACAGCGCCCAAGCCACAAGCACACCGGCGAGCACCACCAGCGCTGCGCTCAGC
>JANONE010000295.1:0-2306 GCA_031420675.1 Ilumatobacteraceae bacterium
CTGCCTGCAAGGGTTGCACGCCCCTGTTCTTCCCTCCCAAGGCAGAGCGGCCCCAGGCCGGCTTCACGGTGTCGGCACCGATCGGTGTTCGTACGCGGGCCCTCCACGCCTGAGGCGAGTCCACCGCGCCAGCGCCGTTCGACACCAGCGCCGTTCGACACCAGCGCCGTTCGACAGCAGCGCCGTCTACAGAGTTAAGGTGCGGGCATGTCTGCGGCTCTCGTCTCCAGCTTCATCACCGCCATCGAACGAGGCGACCTCGAGCATGCGTTGACCCACCTCACCGACGATTGCGAGTACGACAACGTACCCATGGGAATGGTCGTCGGCCGTGATGCCGTCCGCGCCACGCTGGCGCCCTTCCTCGCCCGCTACGACCGAGTGGAGTGGATCGTTCACCATCAAGTGGCCTCCGGCAACCTCGACCATGGCGTCGTCATGAACGAACGGCTCGACCGCTTTCGTGCCGGCAACACCTGGCACGAGCTTCGTGTCGCCGGTCTGTTCCTGGTACGACACGGTCAGATCTCGCTCTGGCGCGACTACTTCGACCGCGAAACGCTGCTGCGCATGTTGGCCGACGCTGGTTGAACGTCGCCGCTCCACGACGCTGGTTGGACGACAACTGCATCACACCCCTGCCGTAAGGTGCACAGCATGCCGAGTCCCGTCAGCGCCCAGCGGTTCGCCGTGGTCGATGTCGAAACTTCGGGTCTCAAGCCCGCCCGCCACCACGTGCTCCAAGTGGGTGTCGTGGTGGTCGATGGCAGCGGCGCCGTGCTCGATCGGTGGAGCAGCCTGGTGGCACCCCGGTTCCGGTGGTGGTTCCGGGTCGGCCCCACTGCGTTGCACGGCATCCGCCGTCGCGATGTGCGCTCGGCTCCGCCGGCGCCACAGGTGTTGGAACAGTTGGCCGTCCGGCTCGAGGGGACCCGATTCGTGGCCCACAACGCCGAGTTCGATCTTGCCTTCCTGCGCAAGGCCTCGGTGGCCGCAGGGGTCGCGCTGCCACTCCACGATCCGCTGTGCACGCTGCGGCTGTCGCGTCAACTCGACCCCGATCGGCAGTTGTCGCACCGGCTGACCGACCTGTGCGCCCGCTATGGCATCCACCTCGCCCGCCCACACGATGCACTGGCCGATGCCGACGCCACCGCGGCCGTGCTGCCGCACCTGTTGCAGGCGCACGGCATCGTCACCGTCGATCAGTTGCCGTCACTGCCCGTTTCCTCGTAGCGCGCCAGCAACTCGGCGGCGGCCGCGGCACCGACGCCTTGCCACTCGGTCGGCTGCAGCACTGCCGCATCGGGGCCCAGACGCAGCAGAAGATCGCGGAGCCAACGTTCGCTGGCAACCGTCACCTCGATCACCCACCCGTCGCCGTCGGCCTCCACCGACCTCGTCGGGTAGCGCTCGGCCACCCACCCACCGGTCGCCGGCACCCGCAACACCGCCGCCGGTAGCTCGTCGTCGGCGAACCAACCGTCGCCGGCCGGTACCTCGACGTCGCGAGGGGGATCGATGACGCCTGTGGGCTCCCACGCCTCGATGCGGTCGATGCGAAAGGTGCGCTGCTCACCACTGCGCTGATCGTCGGCGATCACGTACCAGTGGCCACCATCGACGAACACCCGACGCGGCGTGATCTCGCGCTCGGTACGCCGATCGGCGGCGGGCGACCAGTAGCTGATGCGCAGGCGCGCGTTGCCGGTGGCCGCGGCCGTCACGTCCAGAGTCGCCGGCGGCTGTGGTGCATCGACGACGACACCGTCATCACCCAGGGCGGCTGCCAACTTGTGCAGCGCGCGGGCAAGTGCGCCGTCCGCGTCGGCGCCCGGCAACTGCATGGCGACACGAGCGGCGGCCAGCAACGCAAAACCCTCTGGAGCAGTGAGCCGCAGCGGCCGCGTGAACAGCCGCGGAACGCCGGCGAACACCATCCCATCGTCGATGAACACGTCGACCATCTCATCGACGAACGGTGGCAATCCGCACATCGCGGCCAGCTCCAAATCCTTCACCAGCTCTTGTTCACTGAGCTCGAACCGGCGGCACATCTCCGCCACCGACACCTCGCCACGTTCCATCAGCCACGGCAGCATCACCAGCAGTCGACGCAACCGGTCGCCGGTGGGCCGTGGCCCGCGGCGGGCACTCATCGCACACCCCTCATCGCACGTCCCTCATCGCACACCGGCCATCGATCGCAGCCAATCGACCACGGCACCGCGCACGTCGGGCGGCCCGAGGACCTCGGCATGCTCACCGAGCCCGAACAGCCACGAACGGAACGCATCCAGGTTCGT
>JANONE010000296.1:0-3203 GCA_031420675.1 Ilumatobacteraceae bacterium
GTACCAAATTCAGCCGGTGGTGTCGGTGGGTGGCTCCACCAGTGTCACGGGGTCGCCGCCGATGCGCTCCAGCGCGGCGAGGGCTTCCTCGACGGTGGCGACCGGGATGATCTCGACGTCGTTGCCCACCACCTCGCGGGCGCGTTCGATGCCGTCCAGGCCCCCTTCGCCTTGGTTGACGGGAACCAGGAAGTACTTGACGCCGACCTGCTTGACCGCCGATGCCTTCGAGTTGAGGCCACCGATCGCACCCACCTTGCCTTCGACGTCGATCGTGCCGGTGACCGCTACCCGCTTGCCGCCCATCAGGTCGCCGTCGGTGATTTGGTCGATCAGGGTGAGCGTGAAGGCCAAGCCGGCGGAGGGGCCACCGATCGAATCCGTGTTGATGTCGACGTTGAGGCCTTCCGGGAGCTCGACGGTGGTCGTGTCGATCGGACGGAACCCGATGATCGTTCGCGGTGGGTCCTCGCCGGGAGCGAGGATCGTCTCGATCTCGCCCGACATCGGTGTGCCGTCACGCTCGAATTCGACCTTGATCTTCTCACCCGGTTTCACCTTCGCCAATATCGGCGACAGGTCGTCGATGATCGAGACCTCCTGGCCGTCGACCGTCTTCAACACGTCGCCCGGATCGAGCAGCTCGTCGGCCGGGCTGAACTGGAGGCACTCGGTGCCGGCCTCGTTGGCCTTCAAGCACACCAGGAAGTCGATGATCACGTCGCCCGGCTCGAGTTTCACCGGATAGCCGGCCGCCCGCAGGGCGACGAAGACCGCGTTGTCTTTCGCGCTGCGCATCTGCTGCCGGCCCGACTGGATCAGCTCCTCCTCGGATTGGTCTCCGTACTTGTCGCGGTGGCTGAGGAACCGGGCGGCGTCGTTCTCGCGGGTGACGAACCAATCGAGCACGCTGATCTTCGGCTCGGTGATGGTGACGAAGTAGATCTGCCCTGCCGAGTGGTACGTGGGCACGCCGGTGATCGCGAGTCGGGGCGCGACCGGCTCGGCACCGGCCGGCACCAGCGCGAACTCCACCGCTTCGGTGGAGGGCTTCACGCATTGCGGCGGATCGGACTTGTCGAACTCGCGGCACCGGCTCTTGTCGACGAACAACGTGCTGGGCACGAAGCTGAACACCAACGGCGCCACGGCCGCGGTGATGCCGACCACTGCCATCGGCACCGCCCACCAGCGGTGCCGGCACCGCGGCGCCCTGACTGCCGCGGCGGGGTCCGGTACCATTTCTTCTTGCGTGAGTATCACTGAAGTCACCACCGCTGCTGGCTGGATTTCCGGTCTTGCCATTGTGGCCTTGATCGCCACAGGATGGCGCAAGCCTGCCAGAGCGACGGCCGATCCTGCACGCGCCCGTCGCCCGGCCTCGGCGCCGACGGGCTTGGAGGTCGCCGAGATCAAGGCACCGATGGCGCGGCGCTCGCCGTGGTGGCGACGGTTGTGGTCGGTGCTGGCGGGGGGCGCGCTGGCCGTGTGGGTCGGCGCCGTCCTGGCCACGGCCGTTGGTTTCGGTATCGCGTGGTTGGTGATCACGCTGACCGACCTGCTCAAGCAATGACCGCCCAAGAGCGCTGGCGGCACTTGGTGATCGCCGGCCACGAGGGCAACGAGCAGGTCGCCCGCGACGGCTTGAGCGACGCCGACCCTGTAGCTCGCCAGCTTGCGCTCGGTGCACTCGAGCGCATGGGTGCTCTCTCCGACGACGACGTACAGCAGGCGTTCACCGACCCCGACCCGACGGTGCGCCACCGGGCGGCGTTGTTGGCCGGCACCCGCCCTGCGCTCTCGCTGCTGCAGATGCTGCACGACGACGATGCGACCGTGGTGGAGGCAGCGGCGTGGGCCGCGGGGGAGCAGGAGGTTGTCAGTGACGAGGTACTGACCCTGCTGTGCGAGGTGGCGACCGCCGGCGACGAGCCGTTGGCTCGTGAGGCAGCAATCGCGGCGCTCGGGGCCATCGGCGACGAGCGTGGGCTCCCCGCCATCCTTGCCGGCTGCGCGGACAAGCCGAACATTCGGCGCCGAGCCGTGCTCGCGCTGGCCCCGTTCAGCGGCCCTGCCGTCGATGCTGCGCTGTCGGCAGCGCTCATCGACCGCGACTGGCAGGTCCGCCAGGCTGCCGAAGACCTGCTGCCGCACATGGGCGACGACGCCGAGAATTCGCAGTAGGGCGCCCGCTGCGGCTCGCGCGACTCAGCGCCGGTTGGTGTCGTCGAGCCCGAAGTGGTGCTGCAGCAGTTCGCTCCACTGCCCGTTCGCCACCGGCAAGTCGATGGACTCGGCGATTCCCTGGCGAGTGCGCAACACGTTCATGTGCAGCGTGACCCGCGAGCCTGTGCCGTCGGTGGCCCGCGTGGCGAACGCCTTCTCCGTCCAGCTCAACCCGGGCTCGGTCTGCAAGTAGGTGCTCCGGCCGTCGAATGCCGGCAGTTGCCTCGGCTTGAACGACACGTTGAGCTGCGGCTCCCACTCCCCCGGGCCGCCATCGCGCGGCATCAACTCGGCCAGCGTGAAGCCGCCGACGGTGGGCTCGATGCGCGCACGCCTCGGTATCGCCGATCGTTCACCGGGCTCGATCAGCAGTGGCTGGATGCAGCAATCACCGAAGCCGACATCCACGAACCAGCGGGCACCTTCGAGCTGCACCACCAAGCCGAGATGGTCGAGCAAAGGACCCCAGGCGGCGGGCTCGCTCTCCCACACCTGGCACGGTACGTAGTCCGTCTGGAACCCGAGCTGTCGCAGCAGCTCACCGAAGGCTCCGTTGGCCTCGAAGCACCAGCCGCCGCGCTGCCGTTCGACGATCTTGCGGTACGACCAATCGATGTCGGTACGCACGCCGCGGCGATGGAACGCGTGCAAGTTCTCGAACGGCACGTGCACGAGGTGTGCGAGCTGGAGCGCGCCGAGCAAGGCGACCGACGGCGGCCCGACTTGCGGGTCGAGGCCGATGCGGGCGAGGTAGCGCTCCACGGAGAACACGAACCAAGCGTAGGCGGAAGGGGGTGCGGCGAATCGATCTGCTTCGTCGCGCTACGACGCCGCGTCACATGGCACACGTGGTCAGCTGCTCACCCACTCGCCGCCTGTCGTACAGTGCCACGGTGCGCCGCCTCGTCGCCCTCCTGTTCGCCTCCGCACTCGTCGTGTCGTGCACCGCGGCCGACGACACTTCGGCACCGGTCACA
>JANONE010000297.1:0-2038 GCA_031420675.1 Ilumatobacteraceae bacterium
GCCCGTTCGCCGCCTTGGAAGGCGTCGGCGCAGGCTCGATCGCCGCCGGCGAAGAACGGCTGTGCGACCACGCACACGGCGCTGGTTTCTGAGGCGCGGGTACCCTTCGTCGCGGCGAGAGTGTAACGGCAGTTCGAGCACCGTGACCAACCCAGTACTACCGTCGACACGAACGCGGGCACCGTCGGGGATGGCCCGCGTGGCGCCCGTCGCGCTGATCACGCACGGAATGCCCAGCTCGCGGCTGACGATGATCGCGTGGCTCAACGGCGCGCCGACATCCACCACCACACCGGCGGCCGGGACGAACAGGGGCGTCCATGACGGGTCGGTGATCGGTGCGATGAGGATGTCGCCGGGCTCGAGCGCGAACGGATCGCTCGAGTCGAGCACGACCCGGGCGATGCCCTCGGCCTGGCCAGGGCAACCGGGCAGGCCGGCGAGCACGTCACCCGCCCCGAGGCGTGTCGTCGCGACGGAGTCGCGACGCTCCCACGCGTCAGGTCCGTCGGTGCAGCCGACGAAGACGAACGGTGGTTCCAGTTGCTCCAGGCGCATGTACTCGGCGCGGCGCTCGCGCACCGTCGCAGCCATGGGCGCTGGGTTGGCGAGGAATGCCGGCATCTCGTCCTTGGTGACGAAGCCGAAGTCTTCGATCTCGTCGAACACGCCGGCTGCCACCATGCGCCGACCGATCTCGCGCATCGCCATCCGCATCTCGTGGATCACGCGGATGTTGTTGGTCTTGGTGCGTTCGCGCCCCGGTAGCCAGGCCTTCGAGCACGCGATCGCCGCGGCCAACTGGCCATGCGTCGCGGGATCGCCTTGCACCATCGCCAGCAACTCGGCCGAGGCTGCCTCGCGCTCGGTTACACGCTCGGCATGATGGACGGCCGGGTTGGCGCTGTCGGGTGACACGCGCATGCGGTCGATGGCGGCGAGTGCCAGCGCCGGGCGGCTCTCCCAACTGGCCGAACGGGACTCCCACTCGTTGGGGCCACGGCTGCCGTACTCGTACAGGAAGCCCGCGAACGCAGCATCGAACTCGGCGGTGCCGAGCGGCAATCGAGACAGCGCCCACATCGCATAGCTCGGCGCGGCCGAGTCGACCTCGCCGATGCCGGCGATGACCGGCAGGACCAGGTCGGGGCGGCCGACCGTGGCGGCCACCGCGCTGATGGTACCCACCGGTACGGTGGCCATGTACGTGGTGAACAGGTGATGCGCGAACATCTTGCGGTGCCACGGCACCATCTCGAGGAAGCGCTCCCACAGCCTTTCCAGGCTGAGGGCCGCGAGATCAGGCCGGGTGTCGCGCAGCGCGCTGGTGTCGGCGCGGTCGACGGTGAGCTCGGTCAGGTCACTCAGGCACTGCTGGCCGAAGGCCCACCCGAAGGTAGCGCCGATCTTCTCGCCGAGGTCGGGCCGAACATCGCCCTCCATCTCCTGGTAGGACGGGATGCCGGGCTGGGCGCCGAAGAACTGCTCGTCCATCATCTGCCAGCTCAGGCCGGGTGCACGCTCGCCGAACAGACGGATCAGCGACGCATTGAGGTAGCAGTAGCCACCCTGCACGCCGAGCTGGCAGAACTCGTCCTCGGGGAACTCGTCGGCGTCGAAGGCCCCCATGCGCACCCACGCGTCTCGCCAGCCGAGTTCGGTCTCGTACAACGCTGTCGAGCTGGTGAGCGGTGTCACCGGGTCGGGGAACACCTCGCCCACGTTGGCCCGCGTGTAGATCGGAAAGCGCTCGGACAGCGACGAATCAGTCACGTAGTACTTGTTGCCCATGGTGTCCCCCCAGACACTCAGGTGGTCGGCGGATGATAGCCAAACGCGGGCACTGAGACTGGCCGCGCCGCGCGCCACGCCGCACGCGTGGCGACTTCGCCGTTTCGCTGCAATCATGCACCTATGAGTGTGTTGGAGGATCGCAATTGGGCAGCGTTCACAGAGGAAGGCCCGTGGACGCTGCAGCGTGATGCCATCCGCTGGCTACCCCTCGCACCCCAGCTCCGTGCTCGCGCCAAGGCCGAGG
>JANONE010000298.1:0-2586 GCA_031420675.1 Ilumatobacteraceae bacterium
CCTCGGCCTTGGCGCGAGCACGGAGCTGGGGTGCGAGGGGTAGCCAGCGGATGGCATCACGCTGCAGCGTCCACGGGCCTTCCTCTGTGAACGCTGCCCAATTGCGATCCTCCAACACACTCATAGGTGCATGATTGCAGCCAAACGGGGCAGTCGCCACGCGTGCGGCGTGGCGCGCGGCACGGCCAGTCTCAGGAGGGCATCGCACGGGTCGTGCTCGACTCGAGCGATCCGTTCGCGCTCGAACTCGGCGACATCCTCATCCCCGACGGTGCCCGCGTTCGTGTCGACGGTAGTACGGGGTTGGTCACGGTGCTCGAACTGCCGTAACACCCTCGCCGCGACGAAGGGTACCCGCGCCTCAGAAACCAGCGCCGTGTGCGTGGTCGCACAGCCGTTCTTCGCCGGCGGCGATCGAGCCTGCGCCGACGCCTTCCAAGGCGGCGAACGGGCCGCACTTGTGAGGGGTGATCCAGACATGGATCATGGGCGCCGGGACGAACGTGACGAGACCCGCCGAGCACGTGCCGTCGGCGTTCGTGATGCCGGCGACGCGCGGGGCCACCGGGTCTTTGGTGAAGCACAGGTTGTCGTGGATGTGCCACTGCATCAACGCCCCGCCGATGTCGGGCACGTCGGCCAGTGCCACGGTGTCGGGCAGCATGTACATCGCGCTGAGCAACTTCTTCGTGCCATCGGGCTGCGGCTGGTACACCAAGCTCTCCGGATGATCGGGGTCCATCGTCACATCGTCGTTGATCCAGTCCCAGTTGATGAAGTGCTCGAAGCCGGTGCCCCCATCGCCGATGCTGTGGAAGCCGGCCTTCTCCGCCACCCTGTAGTCGCTCCATTGCGGGAGGCGGACGATCGTGACAGCGATCAGGTTCTCGGCGGCGGCCTGCTGCTCGGGCGTGACGCCGGGGACACCGGAAAGGTCGATCGGCTGCGTGGGGTCGTAGCGCTTCGGCGCGGCAGCAGGCGGGGCCGTGGTGGTGCCGCCAGGGTGGTGCTGACCACACATGTCCATCCGTTGATCCTCGGGCACCGCCGACTGGCCGGCGCCAACTCCTTCGAGTGCGGCGAACGGCCCGCACTGGTTGGGGGCGATCCAGACGTGCACCATCGGGTTCGCGCCACCGGTGTTCAGGCCTCGGGCGCACGTACCCGAGGCGTCGGTGATGCCGACCACCTTGGCAACGCCGTCGACGAGATCCCAGCACAGGTTGCCGTGGTTGTGCCACGTCATCAGGGCACCGGCCCAATCGGTGAGTGTCCGGTCGTCGGTGGGGCGGGCGCTGGCGATGAACATCGCGCCCGTGAGTGTGCGCTGCGCGCCGTTGACTTCGTAGACGAGTGACTCCGGTTGAGTGGGGTCGAGCATCACGTCGTCCTCGATCAGCGATGCCTTGAGGTAGTGCTCGACGCCGGTACCCGCGTCGCCGATGCTCTTGTAGCCGTCGGCCTCGGCGGCCGTGGTGTCGGCCCATCTCGGCAGCTCGCGCAGGGTGTCTTGGATCAGCTTGTCGGCCCTCAGCTGCTGCTCGGTGCTGACGCCGGGGACACCCGAGAGGTCGATGCCGGCGGCCGGGTCCCATGGGCGCGGCCAGCCGGCGGCGACCGGGTCGATGGTGGCGGGCGGGTCGACGGTGGCGGTGCTGTCGTGGTTGTGGACCGTGTCCGTGTGGATGGTGTCGCCCGTTACCGGTTCGATGGCGGCAGCTGCGTCGTCGTGGGCGCGAGCGTCGGCGCTGTCGTGTGAGTGCAGGTGGGTACCACCCGACCACATCGCCGGGACGGCGAGCGCCGCGATCAGCAGCGAGGGCATGGCGATGCGAGTGGGGTGCGCAGAGCGCCAGCCGACCAGGCTTGCACTGAGCGCGGCACCGACCGCGAGGGCACCGAGCAACGCGCAAGCGGTGTCGGCGAATTGCGCTGCTTCACGCACCTCCAGGCCGCGGATCCACGAGATGCCCGCCAGCCTGGTGGTGAGCCAGCCCGCCACGGCCACAGCGTTCACGGCGGCGACCGCCAAGGCCGCGAGCCTGGCGGGCCGCAACAATGCCCACAGACCGGCACTCAGTTGGGCGACCGTGACCACCACGAACAGGCGCGCCAGTTCGGGGTGTTCGGCATGAAGGCCCGTGGCTGCCGCGTGTACTGCGCCGGCGCCGAGCGACGCCATGGCGGCGACGTAAAGACCAGGCAGGCGGCGCGACAGTACGGGATCGAGATTTCCGGTCTCCATGGCAGAAGTGTAAGCGTTCGCCCCCTGGGGTTGTGTCGGGGGTCACGGAAAACTGGGTGGTCGTTTCTCGAGCAATGCGGCGACGCCCTCGCGGTACTCCGCCGTCGTCATGGCCTGTTCCAGTAGTCGTTGCGCCTCATGAATCGCCGCGGCCGGCGAATGCTGCAGCAGGTCGCGATACAACTGCGCCTTTGTGGTCGCCAGCGCGTGTGGGCCGACACCGGTCGCAAGGTGGTGCGCGTAGCGCTGGGCGGCAGCCAGCGTGGCCTCGCCGTCGGTTTCCACGCCGGTCCAGAGCCCCCACGACTCTGTCTCGGCGGGCGTGAACACCCGGCCGGAGA
>JANONE010000299.1:0-6646 GCA_031420675.1 Ilumatobacteraceae bacterium
CGGCCTTGACGAAATGTACAGTCCGGGCATCATGTCCGTGATCCTCCCCACCTCGTTGAGAGATGCCCTGCAGGCGCTCGCCGACGCCCCCGACGCCACGGTGCTGGCGGGTGGCACCGACCTGATGGTAGAGGTCAACGGTGGCCGACGTCAGCTGGCCACCGTGGTAGTGGTGAACCGGCTCGCCGAGCTGTGCACGTGGCATCACGACCCGGTCGCCGGCGTGCTGCACATCGGTGCCGGTATCACGTACGCGGAGATCGCCAGCGAGCCGATTGCCGCGTGGGTTCCGGCACTGGCGCAGGCGGCACGGACCGTCGGCTCCCCACAGATCCGCCACGCAGCAACGATCGGTGGCAACGTCGGCACGTGTTCACCTGCGGGTGACGGTCTGCCTGTGCTGTCGGCTCTCGCCGCGACGGTGCACCTCGCGTCGGCTTCCGGGGTTCGCGACATTCCGTTCGGCGACTTCATGGTGGGGCCCAAGCGCACCGTTCGGCTGCCCGGCGAACTGATCACCGGTGTCACCGTGCCGGTGCTGCACGGCTGGCAGGGCTACAGCAAGGTGGGGGTGCGCAACGCAATGGTCATCGCCACCGCCAGCGCGGCGCTGGTGACCGACACCGAGACCCGGTCGCTACGCCTGGCGTTGGGCTCGGTCGGCCCGGTCGTCCTGCGCTGCCCGGCAGCGGAGGTGCTCGCATCTGCCCACGTCGACTTCGAAGCACGACGCGTCGGCGACGACGTCGTGCAGCAGTTCGTGGCACTCGCTCGCGACGCGGCTCGCCCCATCGACGATCACCGATCCACGGCCGCCTACCGCCGACACGCCGTCGGGGTGTTGGCGGGTCGACTCCTGAGAAGGGCCTTCCCCAATGACTGAACCAGCGGGAACCGGCATGGGAACGAACGAGATCTACACGTTGTACGTCAATGGCGAGCTCTGCGAGATCCGCGATGCGTGGGTGGGGGAGAGCCTCCTGTTCGCGTTGCGTGAGCGCCTCGGCCTGATCGGGAGCAAGGGCGCGTGCGAGGAGGGCGAGTGCGGCTCGTGCAGCGTTCTGGTCGACGGGCAGTTGGTGTGCAGTTGCCTCGTGCTCGCCGCCTCGGCGGTGGGCCAGGTGATCGTGACCATCGAAGGCGTCGCGCCTGCAGGGACACCCAACGATCTGCAACAGGCGTTCGTCGACGCTGGTGCGGTTCAGTGTGGTTTCTGCACGCCGGGTCTGATCATGGCGGCGCAGGCTTTGCTCGATCGCTCGCCTGAGCCGGCCGAGTTGGAGATCCGCGAGGAGCTGTCCGGCAACATCTGTCGCTGCACCGGTTACGGCCGCATCATCGATGCCGTGCAGCGCGTGGCTGTCGCTCGTCGAGGCGCGTCATGAGCGACGCAGCAACACGCCGCGATCTGCGCGGCCGCCTCGGCGACAGCATTGCTCGGCCCGATGGCGTGCCCAAGGTCCAGGGCAGGTTCGCGTTCGCCGGCGATCTCAGCGCCGATGGTTTCCTGTGGGGCGCCACGTTGCGCTCGCCACACCCCTACGCGCGCATCGTGCGTATCGACGTGTCCGGGGCGTGGAAGATCGATGGCGTCGAGGCCGTCATCACCGCTGCCGACGTTCCCGGCAAGCCCACCTACGGCCTGATCAGCGACGACCAACCTGTCTTCGCCGCCGATGTCGTGCGCTTCGTCGGCGAGCCGGTCGCCGCGGTCGCGGCCAACCACCCCGACACGTGCCGTCGCGCCCTCGCTGCCATCGTGGTCGAGTACGAGCTGCTCGAACCGCTCATCGATCCCGAGCGAGCGATCGACGGTTCGCACGCGCCGATCCACCCCGAGGGCAACGTGGTGCGCCACCAGCGAATCGTGCGCGGCGACCAGACCATCGAGGGCCCGATCGTCGTCGAGGGCACCTACGAGCTGAGCATGCAGGACCAAGCCTTCCTCGGTCTCGAGGCCGCACTCGCGTTGCCCGATTCCGGCGGCGATGGCATCGAGCTGTTCGTGGCAACCCAGTGGTTGCACGAGGATCGCAAGCAGATCGCCGCCTGCCTCGGGTTGCGCGACGACAAGGTGCGCCTCACGCTCGGCGGGGTCGGCGGTGCATTCGGAGCCCGTGAAGACATCAGTCTGCAGGTGCACACGTGTCTGTTGGCGATGCGCACGGGTCGCCCGGTGCGAATGGTGTACAGCCGCGCAGAGAGCTTCCTCGGGCACGTTCATCGCCACCCGTGCAGGATCTGGATGCGACACCACGCCGACCACGAGGGCCGCATTCGCCGCATCGAGGCCCGTTTCGTGTTCGACGGTGGGGCGTATGCCTCCACGTCGTCGGCGGTGTTGATCAACGGCGTCACACACGCCCAGGGCCCGTACAAGTGCGAGAACGCGACGGTCGATGGCTGGGCCGTGCGCACCAACAACCTGCCGTGCGGCGCGATGCGTGGCTTCGGTGTCGTGCAGGCGTGCTTTGCGCACGAGGGCCAGATGGACAAGCTGGCAGCGGCGGTCGACTCGGATCCGGTGGCGATCCGCCTGTTGAACGCCATCGAGACCGGCGATCGACTGATTACCGGCCAGGTGGTGGAGAGCGTCGCACCGGTCGCGCGCTGCATCCGCGAGACAGCCGCGTTGCCGCTGCCCGACCAGCCGGTCGGCGGCCATGATGGCGACCCGCTGCGCCTGCCCGGTGGGAGTGGCCTCACCGCCGATGCGGGTCACGTCCGGCGTGGCATCGGTTGGGGCGTTGCGATCAAGAACTTGATGTACAGCGAGACCTTCGACGATTACTCCACGGCTCGTGTTCGCCTCGCCGACGGTGTCGCATCGGTGAAGATCGCGACATCCGAGGTCGGGCAGGGATTCGTGACGATCGCCGGCCAGATCGCCCGCAGCGTGCTGGGCGTCGACGATGTCGTGCTCGAGCCCATCGACACCACGGTCGGGTCCGCCGGCTCCACGTCGGCCTCGCGCCAGACGTGGATGAGCGGCGGGGCAGTCGATGGTGCGTGTCGCCTCGTGCGCGAGCGGCTGTTCGAGATCGTGGGCGAGGCGAATGGCATCGACCCCTTGCGTCTGGCCGTCGATGGGGCCGACGTCATCGACACCGATGGCACGTTGCGGGTGTCGGTGGCCGAGGCCTCGTCGGGCGTCGTGATCGAAGAGACGTTCGAGCACCACCATCGGCCGACTGAGGGTCTCGACGAACTCGGCCAGGGCAACTGCCACACCGCATTCGCATTCGTGGCACACCGTGCCGTGGTGGATGTGGATGTCGAGCTCGGTCTCGTCAAGGTGGTGCAGATCGCTACCGCGCAGGACGTCGGTCGGGCGCTGAACCCGTTGAGCGTCGTCGGCCAGATCGAAGGTGGCATCGCCCAGGGTATGGGCTTGGCGGTGATGGAGGAGCTCATCAGCGTGGACGGTCATGTGCGCAACGCCAGCTTCACCGACTACCTTCTCCCCACTTTCCTGGACATGCCCGATGTCGTGATCTCGCTGATCGAGGAGCCCGAGCCGATGGCCCCGTTGGGGGCGAAAGGTGTCGGCGAGCCGCCGACGATCTCGTCGACCCCAGCCATCGTGGCGGCGATCCGCGATGCGTTGGGCCGCGACCTGTGCCGGGTCCCGGTGCGCCCCAGTGATATCTGCCTCTGACGACGCAGCTGCTGCCGTCGACATCATCGGTTAGGTTTGTTCGCGTGGCGAACGAACGTGAAATCATGTCCTGGGAGATCTTCGGCGAGGCGTCGCGAGTGCTGGCGCAGATGGTGGCCGACGACTATCAGCCGGACATGATCCTGTCGATCGCTCGTGGCGGCCTGCTCATCGGTGGTGCGCTCGGCTACGCCCTCAGCGTGAAAAACGTCTACACGATGAACGTCGAGTTCTACACCGGCGTCGACGAGCGCCTCGAGGTTCCTCGCATCCTGCCGCCGGCGCCCGATTTCGTCGATGTCAGCCATGCGAAGATCCTCATTGCCGACGACGTTGCCGATACCGGCCACACGTTGCGCAGCGTGCAGGACTTCTGCGCCGGCAAGGTGGCCGAGGTGCGAACCGCGGTGCTGTACGAGAAGAGCCATTCCTTGGTCAAGTGCGACTACGTGTGGAAGCGCACCAACCAATGGATCAACTTCCCATGGAGCGACAAGGATCCGGTGGCCAAACGCGACTGGACCGTGAAGGACGCCTGAGGAGCAGCAGGTCCTGAGATCACGCCGTGCGCAACACCCGGGCCGGGCGTGTAGTGGCAGGTAACGTGCAGACGTGACTTGCGCTCGGTATTTTCCCGATCTCACCGGCCCGCAAGTAGCGGAGCGGCTCACCGAGCGCAGCATCCTCGTACAACCGCTGGGCGCAATCGAGCAGCACGGCCCGCACCTGCCGCTGAGCACCGATTCGGTCATTGCCACCGCCGTGGCGGAGGCAGCGGTCGCGGAGGTCGGCGACGAGCTCGACGTGTGGTTGCTGCCCACGCTGCAGTACACCAAGAGCAACGAGCACGCCTGGAGCGCAGGCACCGTCTGGCTCTCCGCAACCACCCTGCTGGCAGTGCTCGACGACCTCGGCCGTTGCGTTGCCACCACGCCTGCACAGCGGTTGGTTTTCCTCAACGGCCACGGCGGCAACAGCGCACTGTTGAACGTGGCCAACCGCGAACTGCGCCTCGCGCACGGCCTGATGACCTTCCTCGCCCACCCGGGCGTGCCGCCGGACCAGGGTGGCACCTCGCCCGCCGACGAGTTGGGCATGGGCGTGCATGGGGGCACCGACGAGACGTCGCTGATGTTGCACCTCGCGCCTCACCTGGTGCAGATGAGCAGAGCCGAGCGGCGGGTGCCGGAAGCCATCGCCGGCAACCGGTACGTGCACTTCGGTGGGCTGGTCAGCTTCGGTTGGATGTCCAACGACTTCTTCCCCGACGGCTACATCGGCGACCCCACTTCAGCCACGGCGGAACTCGGCAAGCAACTCTTCGAAGGGGCCGTACGTGTCTTCGGGGAAGCATTGCGGGAGATCTCGGTCTTCAACTTCGGGAGGCCTCGGTGAAGCACGACGACCTGCGCGTGGACGGCGACCGTCTGTGGGCCCGGTTGGAAGCGCTCGGCGAGATAGGCGCGGTGCACGGCCCCAACGGTGAGAAGGGCTGCGCCCGCCTTGCCCTCACCGACGCCGACCGTGACGGCCGCGACTTCGTGGTCGGCTGGATGCACGACCTCGGCCTCGCGGTCACGATCGACGCCATCGGCAACGTGGTCGCCACCCGACCCGGCACCGACTCCACCGCTGCGCCGGTGATGGTCGGTTCACACATCGACACGGTGCGCACGGGTGGCCGCTTCGACGGCAACCTCGGTGTGCTCGCCGGTCTGGAAGTGCTGGAGACGCTCGAGCAGCACCGCATCTCCACCCGCCACCCGATCAGCGTGGCGTTCTTCACCGACGAGGAAGGTTCCCGCTTCCAATCCGACATGCTCGGCAGTCTCGTGTTCGTCGGCGGCATGGCCCTCGAGGACGCGCTCGACGTGCGAGCAACCGACGACGGCGCCCGCCTCGGCGACGAACTTGCGCGCATCGGGTACGCCGGCCCCACGCCATGTCCGGCGGCGGCGGCGCCGCATGCCTACTTCGAATTGCACATCGAGCAGGGGCCGGTGCTCGAAGACGAAGGCATCACCGTCGGCGCTGTCACCGGCGTGCAGGGCATCTCCTGGACCGAGCTCACGATCACCGGTCAGTCGGCCCATGCGGGCACCACGCCGATGCGCCTGCGGCGCGACCCCGGCTACGTGGCTGCAGCCATCACCACCGGAGTGCGCGCGATTGCGCGCGAGATGGCCGGCACGCAGGTCGCCACCGTTGGGCGCTGCGAGTTCCAGCCCAATCTGGTCAACGTGGTGCCGGCGACGGTGACGATGACCGTCGACCTGCGCAACACCGACGAGGCCCTGCTGCGGCAGGCTGAGGCCGTGTTCACCGCACTGTGCGACCAACTGGCGGGGGAGGAGGGCGTCACCATCGAACACCGTCCGCTTGCCCGTTTCCAGCCGGTCGAGTTCGACGCGGCGATGATCGATCTGGTGGAGGCCACTGCACACCGGCTCGGCTATTCCACCAAGCGCATGCCCAGCGGCGCCGGCCACGACGCCCAGATGCTCGCCCGCGTGTGCCCCGCCGGCATGGTGTTCGTGCCCAGCGTGAACGGTCTGTCGCACAACATCGCCGAATACACCGCACCCGTCGACATCGCCGCCGGAGCCAACGTGCTGTTGCAAGTCGTACTCGCCGCTGCCCTGCCGGCGGCGACCGGGTCGGCCTCGCCATGATCGACGATCCTCCACCGGATCACCTGGCTGCCTCCTGACCCGGCCGGCATCGCGCTCGACCTGCGATGCAAGCGCTGGCACCCGGATGCGAACGGGGGCGCCGGCCGCAGCCGGCGCCCCGTTGTATGTGCCTCAGTGTTCGAGTTGGGTGAGAGCTTGATCGAGGGATCGTTGTACTGGTTGGTGACGATGTCGGCGGCCTTGAGGCCGGCCTTCGGCTTCGCACCCTGTGCTTCGTAGATCGGCACGGCGAGCGCGATCAGTTCGTCGACACGGGCCTCGTCGAAGCTGCCCATGCCCGACGGACCGTTGGCGA
>JANONE010000300.1:0-5642 GCA_031420675.1 Ilumatobacteraceae bacterium
GGCGAGGATGTCGGTGAGCTTGCCGACGTTTACCTTGCCACCGAACACCGGCGCTCCGATCGGCCAGAGGAAGGCAACGAACCCAGCGGCGGCGAACGACGCGAGGCCTGCGCTCATCAAGGTGACCGTGGCGCGGTTCAGGAACTGGCGGCGGCTGACGCCGATCTGGTCGCGATCCGGCGGGATCCAGATGCTGGGCGGTGCGACAGCAACCGGGGCCAGTGCCTGCGAACGATCCTGCACTGCGGCGCGCTCGACTGCCTTGCCGGTCGGCGACACCGGTAGATCGATGTCGGCGTCGCGGTCGCGTCGGCGGGTTTCGCGACTGAGCGCGCCGGCGCCGCGCACGTCGCTCTTGCGAGCAGCGGTGAGCAGCACGACAGCAGCCAGCACGACGATGGCGGCCACGGCGATGGCGATGATTGCAGCGGGGCTCATGACGACGATTGCCTCACAGTTCGAAGAAGAGTCCGTCACGCCAAGGGAGCGTGAAGTTGAAACCTGGACCACGGAAGAACGAACCGATGATGACGAGCACTGCCCAGAACATGAGGTGCACGGTCATCAGTGACGTCGCAAACTTGCGATCTTCCGGCTTGTTGGATGGGTTCTTGTCGATGAAGGGCGCCAGGATCAGCACGATCATGCCCACGCCTGGGATCGTCACGCCGGCGATCATCGGGTGGAACATCGTGAGCAGTTCCTGCAGACCGAGGAAGTACCACGGGGCCTTCGACGGGTTCGGCGTCTTGTTGATGTTGGCCTGCTGCAGCAGCGGAGCGTTGACGAAGATCGAGAAGAAGAACGTGAACGCCAGGCATGCCAGCGCAGCAACGAACTCGACTGCCAGCAGGTGCGGCCAGACGTGCACCTTGTCCACGGGCGACGCCTTCACATCCTGGATGCTGCCGCTCTTGACGACGGTGAGCAGACGCTGCGTGTGGCCGCCGGGGCCTGCGCCCACAGGCACGCCACCACCGCCAGGAGCGGCCGCGACCACGCTGGCCACCCTCTCCTGTACGGCCACGGCACCGCTGCCTTCGACTTGCGCCTGGCGAGCCTTGCTGCGCTCCAGCAGGTGCGCGGGGATGCGTGGATCGGCGGCCGGCTCGTCGGCAGCTCCCGGCGCCGCGGCTGGTGCCGCGTCGGCCGCGCCGCTACCTGCTGCATCGGCAGCGGCCTTGTCGCGGGCGGCCTGCGCCCGCTTCAGGAGGTGTTCAGGGATTTCAGTCATCAATCGCCTCCTTCAGCTCACAACGGCCCGGAGATGCCGCCGTCTTTGCGGACACGCCAGAAGTGGACGGCCATGAAGATCACGATGACGAACGGCAGCAACAGCACGTGCAGCACGTACCAACGAAGCAGCGTTTCGCCACTGATCTCCTTGCCGCCCAACAGCACGAACCGCACTTGCGTGCCCAGCACCGGGGTGTAGCCCATCATGTTGGTACCCACCGTCACGGCCCACAGCGCCAACTGGTCCCACGGCAGCAGGTAGCCGGTGAAGGAGAGCAGCAGCGTGAGCATCAGCAGCACCACACCGATGACCCAGTTGAACTCTCGCGGGGGCTTGTAGGCGCCGTGGTAGAAGACGCGGGCCATGTGCAAGAACACGCTGAGCACCATCAGGTGGGCACCCCATCGGTGCATGTTTCTGACAAGTAAACCGAAGGTCACCGAGGTGTGCAGGTTGGAGATGTCGTTCCATGCCTGCACGTCGGTGGGCCTGTAGAAGAACATCAGGAAGATGCCCGTGACCGTGAGCAGGATGAAGAGGAAGAAGCTGAGGCCGCCCAGGCACAGCGTGTAGCTGACCTTCACCGCGTGGCGCTTCACCTTCACCGGGTGCAGGTGGTACAGCACCGAGTTCATGATGACGTAGCTCCGGTTGCGCGGGCTGTCCGTATAGCCCTTGCGGAAGATGCTGCCCGGCCGGAAGATGCTGTTCCAGGCTTGGCTGCCCTGCACGCCATCGACCGATTTGTTGAGCCGTTCCTTCGCCGTTGGGCGCGGTTTCTCGTCGCGGATTTTTGCCATCGTTGGTTCCCTCAAAGCCTCATGCCGTAGGCGTAGCCATGGCTGTTGGTACGGGTGTGCGAGTCGCCGGCGACTGCCGGGGCCCCTATTTTGCCCATGATTATCACGCCCGTCGGGCAGCGATCGACACACAGTTGGCACCGTGTGCAGATGTCGTCGTCGATGATGAACAAGACGCTGTCACTGGGGTCGAGCCCCGGTTGCTCGGTGTTGCTCGCATCGGCGATGGCGTCGGTTGACACCATATGGATGCACTTCCACGGACAGATGTCGACGCAGCCCTCGCACATGATGCATTCGGTCTGGTCGATGTGGATGAACTGCTTGGGCTTGACAGCTTTCGACAGGTAGTCGGCATCCACCTCGACGAGTGTGTACTCGTCGGTGAACGGCATCATCGGTGGGTTGGCGTCGGTCTTCGCCATGCTCAGCTCTTCCTCACCAGTGGTCGGCCGAACGTGCTGGTGGCGATCTCGGTGGTGGGCTTGCCATCGCCACGCTTCTGCCACACACTCCACAGGAAGATGAGCAGACCGAAGTACCACACGTGGATGACGATGACGACGATGTCGCGGATGGCCTCGTACGACATGGTGAACGGAAAGTTCCCACCCAGCGCCTTCGGCTTCAGGATGTCGCCAGGGCCGTAGATGACGAGGTTCTTGTTCCATCCGAGCTCTGCGTCGGCGTGCGTGATGAACCGATCGGGCACGACACCGAACGCCACGAACATCAGGGCGAACGCGAAGACGGACGCCAGCATGGCTTCGCCCCACGACGTGGGCGTGCCGTTCGGCCGGCGCTTGGAGTACGGGATGACGAGCAGGGCGAGGCCACTGGTGAGAATGAACGAGAACAGGAACGCCTCATTCATCCCGGGCCACTTCAGCACGTTGGTTTCGAATGCGATCAGCAACTCCGCTGCCCTTCCTCGTGAACTGCTGCGCAAACTGTAGCCACCACACCCCCGGTAGAAACCAGTTCGTCTCCGGAAACGCGACGAGATGCTGACCCAGGCCTTCGTGTCACCGCTTCGGTCTACCACGCGCTACCCCGGTCGGCACCCTGGTTGTGAACTCGTGACCGCCGGTCGTCGGGCGCCGCGCTTGGCAGGATTTCTCAAATCCCGCCTCCGGGCGTCTATCGTTCGACCCGTGACCGAGATTCCCGAGCACCTGCTGAAGCGCAGCCAAGCCCGCCGCGCGGGCGGCGAGGCCGCAGATGCGGCCGGCACCGCTGCCGGCACACCTGCCGTCGCCCAGTCGGCCACGCCGGCCGTCGCCACACCCAAGGCCGAGGTCGTGCCTGCCGGCCCCCCGCCCGCCAAGCCCGACATTCCGGTGGTGGCCGCCTACAAGGCCCGCAAGAAGATCCCCGTGTGGGCCATGGTCACCCTCAGCATCTTGCCGCTGTGGGCCTTCATGTACGTGCTTGCGTTGAAGCCCGAACCGGTGAAGGCAATCGGGCCGTTGGGCGAAGGCGCCAAGGTCTACAGCGCCAACTGCGTCGGCTGCCACCAGCCCGGCGGCGCCGGCGTCGCCGGCGGCGCGTACGGGTTCACCGATGCTTCGGCCATCACGACCTTTCCGCACATCGAAGACCAACTGCGCTGGGTCCACCTCGGCTCTCCCGCCTACGTCACAGCCGGGGTCAAGATTGCCGGTGACCCGAACCGCGAAGGCGGCCCACACATCGCCGGCAGCAACGGTGTGATGCCGCCACGTGGTGGCGGCGATTTCACCGACGCGCAGATCCTTGCCTCCGTGTGCGACGTGCGCTACAGCCTCGGCGGAATCGCCGAGGACACGGAGGAGTTCACCAAGTGGTGCTCGCCAGGCTCTGCGATCTACCGCGCGCTGCAGGCCGGCACCGCCACCTTCGACAACGTGCACACCCAGTTCGACGGCGTCCTCGAGATCGGCAGCGTGCCCAAGGAGGGCACCACCGCCGGCTGAGTTCACACGTCAGACATCGACCCACGACTCGAGTGGCCGCTTCTGCGAGGAAGCGGCCACACTTGCTTTTCGTGACCGACACCGCGCCTCTCACTGCGCCCTTCACTGCGCCTCTCACTGCGCCTCTCAGGACAGAGGTGCTGGTGATCGGCGGCGGGCCCGCCGGAGCTGCCGCCGGTTACTGGCTCGCTCGCCACGGTCACGACGTCACCATCGTGGAGCGCAAGACCTTCCCACGGGAGAAGACCTGTGGCGATGGCCTCACGCCGCGAGCCGTGCACCAACTGGCAGAGATGGGCCTGGCCGAACCGCTCGCCAAGTTCCACCGCTACAACGGCCTGCGCGCCACTGGCATGGGCCGCGAGCTCGAGCTGCAGTGGCCCAGCCACCCCGTCTATCCGCAGCACGGCTACGTCGTGCGCCGCCGGGAGCTCGACCAGATGGTGGCGACCAATGCCGAGCAAGCCGGCGCCACGCTGCTGCAAGGGCATGAAGCCGTGCAGCCGATCGTCGATCGCGGGTTCGTGCGCGGCGCCACGGTGGTGGTGAATGGTGGGGCGACGCGCGAGATCCACGCCAAGTACGTCGTTGTCGCCGACGGTGCCAACAGCCGTTTCGGGCGTGCGCTCGGCACCTTCCGCACGCGCGAATGGCCCTACGGCACGGCCATTCGTACCTATTGGCAGACCCCTCGCCACGCCGACCCGTGGATCGAATCGGCGCTCGACGTGAAGGATCGCAACGGCAACCCGATGCCCGGCTACGGGTGGATCTTCCCCGTCGGCGACGGCACGGTGAACATCGGCGTCGGCCTGCTCAGCACGTTCCGCGACTTCAAGAGCGTCAACACGACACACTTGCTCGACGCGTACGCGCACCAGGTTGCAGAGCGCTGGGAGATCGACCCTGGCAACCCCGAGTGCAAGGCAACCAGCGGGCGCATCCCGATGGGTGGCTCGGTGGGCCCGAAGGCCGGCCCGTCGTACCTCGTCATCGGCGACGCGGCCGGCAGCGTCAACCCGTTCAACGGCGAGGGCATCGACTACGCGTACGAGACCGCACGCATGGCGGCACAGGTACTGCACGAGGCGCTGGTCACCAACGACCCCACGTTGCTGCAGCAGTACCCGCGTCAGATCGACGACGAATACGGCGAGTACTTCAAGGTGGCCCGCCTGTTCGCCCGCGTCATCGGCAGGCCGGCGCTGATGCGCGAACTCACCAGGGTGGGCATGCACAACCGCCCGCTGATGGAGTGGGTGCTGCGCATCATGGCCAACCTGCTGCGCCCCGACGAGATCGGCCCGGCCGAGGCCGCCTACAAGGCCGCCGCTGCAATCGTGCGGCTCGCACCCAACGCCTGAGCTGCGTCAGGCCGGGCCGCCTACAGCGTGGCGAGCAGCGCGGAGGGCGCCGCGTAGAGCAGATCGGTGGCGGCCGACGGAGGCAGCAGTTCGCACGCGGCTTGCGCACGGGCAGCCCACTCGCGGGCGATGTTCATCGCCGCCACCACGCCGTCGTTGGAGCGGACGATTGCCATCGCCTTCTCCTGCTCGACGCCGACGAGCGGTTTTCCCAGCAGGGAGAGCAACTCGACTGCTGCGACGCCCCCGGCCTGCAAGGTGCGCAACACGGGCAGCGTGTAGACAC
>JANONE010000301.1:0-4106 GCA_031420675.1 Ilumatobacteraceae bacterium
CAGAACATCAAGAGCGCCAAGCGCATGGTCGAGCGCCGTCGCGCCCAGGTGTGGGACGTTCTGGAAGACGTCATCAAGGAACACCCGGTGATGCTCAACCGTGCACCAACGCTGCACCGCCTCGGCATCCAGGCCTTCGAGCCGGTGCTGGTGGAGGGCAAGGCCCTGCAGCTGCACCCGTTGGTCTGCACGGCGTTCAACGCCGACTTCGACGGCGACCAGATGGCCATTCACGTGCCGCTGAGCGCCGAGGCCCAGGCCGAGGCCCGTGTGCTGATGCTCAGCGCGAACAACATCCTGTCGCCCGCCTCGGGTCGCCCGATCGTGACCCCCAGCCAAGACCTGATCATCGGTGGCTACTACCTCACCGAGAGCCGTCTCAATTCCGCCGGTCACGGCCGTGTGTTCCGTCGCATGTGGGAAGTGCTGCGGGCGCTCGACGAGGGTGGCCTGCAGCTGCACGCGCTCATCACTTTGCGTCGCCCGGCCATCGACGGTCGCGAGGCCGACACCTTCGAGACCACTGCCGGTCGTCTGCTGTTCGAAGAGGCATTGCCCGACGACTACACCTCCCGCTTCGGTCACATCAACAGCGTGATCAAGAAGAAGGAGATGGGCGTCATCGTCGAGCGCCTCTCCGACCACTACCCCAAGGGCATGGTCGCCAGCTCGCTCGACGCGATGAAGAATCTCTGCTACCGCTACGCAACGCAGAGCGGCCTCACGGTCAGCATCGACGACGTCAAGACGCCGAAGCTGAAGCGCGAGATCCTCGACAAGCACGAGCTGCAGGCCGAGAAGGTGGAGAACCAGTACCGCCGGGGCATCATCACCGACGGCGAGCGCCGCCAGCAGGAAGTGCGCATCTGGACCGACGCCACCGCCGAGGTCCAAAGGGCCATGGAGGCCGAGTTCAAGGCTGCCAAGTTCAACCCGATCGACATGATGGTCGGCTCCGGCGCACGCGGCAACATGACCCAGATGCGTCAGATCGCCGGCATGCGCGGCCTCGTGGCCAACCCGCGTGGCGACATGATTCCCCGCCCGATCAAGAAGAACTTCCGTGAGGGTCTCGAGACGCTCGAGTACTTCATCGCCACCCCCGGTGCTCGTAAGGGCCTCGTGGACACGGCGCTGCGTACCGCCGACTCCGGCTATCTCACCCGTCGTCTGGTCGACGTCGCACAAGAGCTCATCATTCGTGAGCCCGACTGTGGCAGCAACCTCGGCCTCTGGATCGAGAACGTGGAGGCCGACTCGGTCAACCGTCGCAGCCACTTGGAAACCAAGCTGTTCGGCCGTGCGCTGTCGGCCGACGTCACCTTGGCCGATGGCACCGTCTACCCGCGCAACATGATCGTTGGCGACATCGAGATGGTCGCCCTGCGCGACGATCCGAAGATCACCCGCGTGCGAGTGCGTTCGGTCGTCACCTGCGATGCCGAGCTGGGCGTGTGTGCGCTGTGCTACGGCCGTTCGCTGGCCACCGGCAAGAGCATCGAGCTCGGTGAGGCTGTCGGCGTCATCGCCGCTCAGTCGATCGGCGAGCCCGGCACCCAGCTGACGATGCGTACCTTCCACACCGGTGGGGTAGCAGGCAAGGACATCGCCGGCGGTCTGCCGCGCGTGGTCGAACTGTTCGAGTCGCGCACCCCGCGTGGTTCGGCCCGCTTGGCCCGTGCCACCGGTGTGCTGCACATCGGCGACGACGAGGGCAAGGGCATCCCGGTCACCGTCATCGACGATCAGGGCGAAGAGCACCAGATCATCCTGCCCACGGGTAGCCGCCCGATCGTGGTCGACGGCCAGGACGTCAAGGCCGGCGACCCGATCACCGACGGTCCCTTCGATCCGAAGGAACTGATGGAGATCAAGGGCATCCGCGAGACCCAGCTGTACCTCGTGGAAGAGGTCCAGAAGGTCTACCGCGACCAGGGTGTGTCCATCTCCGACAAGCACATCGAGCTGATCGTGCGCCAGATGACGCGCCGCATCGGCGTGCAGGAGCCCGGCGATACCGGCTTCCTGCCCGGCGAGCGTGCCGATGCCAAGGTGTTCCGCGACACCAACCGCCGCATGGTGGAAGAAGGCAAGAAACCCGCCGAGGGCAGGCCCGAGATCATGGGCATCACCAAGGCGTCGCTGGCCACCGAGAGCTGGTTGTCGGCGGCTTCCTTCCAGGAGACCACGCGGGTGCTCACCGAGGCCGCCATCGACGGCAAGGGCGACAACCTGCTCGGCCTGAAGGAGAACATCATCATCGGCAAGCTCATCCCGGCCGGTACCGGCATGATGCGCTACCGCGAGTTCGATGTTGCGGCTCCGGACTACCAGCCGATGGCGTACTTCAGCAGCGAGGCAGCCGAGGATCCGGCCGCCTGGCTGAGCAACATCCACGGCACGTACAGCAGCGATGGCGAGCCCGAGGCTGCCGTCGAAGTCTGACGCCCGCCGTTCAGCTGATTCACCACTCGATCGTCGCGTCGCCGTGGGTGCGCGCGTAGGCGGCGAGGCGGCCGTCCTTGGTCACCAGCGGCAAGCCGTTCTGCACGGCCGAAGCGTAGATGATGCGGTCGGCGTGGTCGCCGGTGAACTCGTCGAGTTGAGCGGCGGCGACGGCGATGGCGGGCGTGAGTTCGGCGAGGGTGACGATGCCGTCGGCGAGCAGATCGTGGACCCAGATCTGCGTCGGTCGATCGAGCGCAACACGGGCTTGGTCGACCAATGTCGCCAACTCCCACACCGAGATCGCGCTGAGGAACAGGCGGGGCGCGCCATCGATCAAGCGTCGGGCGCGGGCCGAGAGGCGGTCGGAACCCGCCTGCCACCACAGGAGCGTGTGCGTGTCCAGCAGCAGCGGCTCATTGGTGGGCATCCCACATGCCTTCGTTCGATGGGTCGCTGGAGAAGTAGTCGCTGTCCTCGTCGGCCAGGAGAGTGACCGAGCCGGTGCCCAACGACGCGCTGTCGATGGGCACGACGCGAGCAACGGGTACGCCGTGCTTGGTGACCACCAGCGAGCGGTGGGTGGTGGCGACTTCATCGAGCAGTGCGAGGCAGCGGGCCTTGAAGGCGCTTGCCGGTACGGTGGGTTCGGACATGGCGGCCAGCTTAGGCTGAAACCGACCATGGTCATCAGACTATGGTCACACTTTTACTGCGATGGAGTGCCCGAACTGGTCGCGCCAGGTTGCCGCGTCCGCGCCTGAGCCTCTAACATTGTCAGGTCCTTTCAGTTGGGGACGTTCCTGCGTGCCGGTCGGCCCAGGCTCCAGACGTTCGTAGAGGTAGGCGCGTGCCCACAATTCAGCAGCTCGTCCGTCAAGGACGCAGCACCAAGTTCTCGAAGACGAAGACGCCGGCCCTGAAGGGGTCGCCGCAGCGTCGTGGCGTGTGCACCCGTGTGTACACCAACACTCCCAAGAAGCCGAACTCGGCCCTGCGCAAGGTGGCCCGCGTTCGCCTGACCAGCGGTGTCGAAGTCACCGCCTACATTCCGGGCGAAGGCCACAACCTGCAGGAGCACAGCATCGTGCTCGTGCGTGGTGGCCGTGTGCGCGACCTTCCCGGTGTGCGCTACAAGATCATTCGCGGCGCGCTCGACGCTGCCGGCGTGAAGAACCGCAAGCAAGCCCGCAGCCGCTACGGCGCCAAGATGGCCAAGTAAGGAATCGAACAATGCCCCGTAAAGGTCCTGCCCAGCGTCGCGAGCTCATGCCCGACGCGATTTACCGTTCGTTACTCGTCACCCAGCTGGTCAACAAGGTCATGCTGCACGGCAAGCGTTCGGTCGCCGAGAAGATCGTCTACGACGCGCTCAAGATCGTGGAAGAGAAGTCGGGCGCCGAGCCCGTTGCCACGCTCAAGCGTGCGATCGACAACATCAAGCCCCCGCTCGAGGTGCGCAGCCGTCGCGTCGGCGGCGCCACCTATCAGGTGCCGGTAGAGGTTCGCCCTCGCCGTGCCAGCACCCTCTCGGTGCGCTGGTTGGTCGACTTCAGCCGTGCCCGTCGCGAGAAGACCATGGCCGAGTGCCTGGCCGGTGAGCTGCTCGATGCTGGCAACGGCCTGGGCGCGAGCATCAAGAAGCGCGACGACATGCAGAA
>JANONE010000302.1:0-4491 GCA_031420675.1 Ilumatobacteraceae bacterium
GTCGATGAAGTCACTGGCTCGCTACGGCCTCGCTGCCAATGCCAGGCAGGAGTTCAACACGCTGTCGGGCGGCCAGAAGGCCCGGTTGGAGATCCTGATCCTGGAGCTGGAAGGCCACAACGTGTTGCTGCTCGACGAGCCAACCGACAACCTCGACATCGAGTCGTCGGAGGCGCTGGAACGCGCGCTCGACGGCTTCCAGGGCACGGTCATCGCCGTCAGTCACGACCGCACCTTCCTGGCCAAGCTCGACCGCTTCCTGATGATCAACGACGACGGTGCGGTGTACTCACTGCCCGACTACGACGTTGCCATGGCAGCCCTCAGCGCACCGGCCGCGGTCGCCCAGCTGCGGCTCGCCAAGTCGCTCACCTGAGCGGCCGCCCTTCCGCGAGACTTCGCAATGGTCACCATCGACGATCTGCGTGCCATGCACCTGCGGCGAATAGGGTTCCGCGCATGGCCCTCATCTCGTTCAGTCGTCGCCTATGCGACCTTGCCGAGGCCCAGCCCGACCGGCCTGCCATCACGTGCGGGGCCGACACCGTCACGCGCGCCGAGCTCGTGCAACTGGGCGACGACCTGGCCGTGTACCTGCACGACCACGGTGTGCGCCAGGGCGACATGGTCACCATCGCCCTGCCGAACAGCATTGACTGGTTCGTCGCCTACCTCGCCTCGTGGCGACTCGGTGCGATTCCGCAACCGATCTCGTGGAGATTGCCGCCGCGCGAGTTCGACGCGATCATGGAACTCGCGGACCCGAGTGCCGTCATTGGCGTCGCAGAGGGATCGATCGAAGGTCGCTGCTGTGTGCCGCTGGCTTTCCGCGCCCCCAGCGCCGACGCGTCGCACCTGCCCGATCTCGTCTCGCCCGCGTGGAAGGCGCCCACCTCGGGCGGCAGCACCGGCCGGCCGAAGCTGATCGTCTCCGGCGACCCGGCAGCGGTCGACACCGACGCGCCGCCGCCGTTGCTGCTCGGCAGCGACGGCTGCCTCGTCATGCCCGGCCCGCTCTACCACAACGGCCCAGGCGTGTGGAGCTGCCAGGCGCTGTTGCACGGCAACCATGTGTCGCTGCTCCACCGGTTCGATGCAGAAGCCACCCTGGCGGCGATCGAGCAGCACGAGGCCACGGTGTTGTACATGGTGCCGACGATGATGAAGCGCATCTGGCGTCTGCACGAGGACGTGCGCAACTCGTTCGACCTCAGCAGCCTGCGCGTGGTCTGGCACCTCGCCGAGCCGTGCCCGGAATGGCTGAAGCAGGTGTGGATCGACTGGCTCGGGGCGGAACGCATCTACGAGCTGTACGCGGGCACCGAGGCGCAGGTGGCCACGGTCATCACCGGCGCCGAATGGCTGGAACATCGTGGTTCTGTGGGCCGCGCGCAACCGGGCACGGTGACCATCACCGACGCCGACGGCAACGAACTGCCCGCCGGTGAGATGGGCGAGGTGTGGCTGCGCAGCGTGCGCGACACACCCACCTATCGATACCTCGGCGCAACGGCCCGCACCCGCGCAGGCGGTTGGGAGTCGTTGGGCGACATGGGGTACCTCGATGCCGACGACTACCTGTACCTGGGCGACCGCGCCGCCGACATGATCCTTTCCGGCGGGGCCAACATCTATCCGGCAGAGGTTGAAGCAGCGTTGCAGGAGCACGCAGGCATCCACTCCTGCGCGGTGATCGGCCTGCCCGACGACGACAAGGGCAACATCGTGCACGCGATCCTCGAAGCTGATCCGGCCCAGGTCGACGAAGCCGAGCTGAAACAGTTCCTCGCTGAACGCCTGGTGGTCTACAAGATTCCGCGCACGTTCGAGTTCGTCGACGAACCGTTACGCGACGATGCCGGCAAGGTGCGCCGCACTGCCCTGCGACAGGAGCGGATCGAACGAAGGACGCCGTTGTGAACGAACTCACCGGGCAGACCGTCGAGCTGCTGCAGACACTCATTCGCAACCGGTGCGTCAACGACGGCACCGCCGGGTCGGGCTTCGAGACGCGCAACGTCGACGTGTTGCGCCAGTTCCTCGGCGTTTCGGGGTTGGATCTGCAGCAGTTCGGGCCCTCCGCTCAACGAATGTCGCTCGTCGCGCGCATCGAAGGTACCGACCCTTCGGCGCCCAGCCTGTGCCTGATGGGTCACACCGACGTCGTGCCGGTGAACGAGTCCGGCTGGAGCCGCGACCCGTTCGGTGGCGAACTGGTGGAGGGCGAGGTGTGGGGCCGCGGTGCGGTCGACATGCTGAATTTGACGGCGTCGATGGCTGTCGCGTTTCGCCAGCTCGCGATCACCGGGTTCAGGCCGAAGGGTGACCTGATCTTCTTCGCCGTCGCCGACGAGGAGTCGGGCAGCGCGCACGGCATGCGCTGGATGGCCGATCATCATGCCGAGGCGATCAGTGCCGACTATGTGCTCACCGAGAACGGTGGCCTGCACAGCGGGCCCAGGGAACAGTCGTACGTCGGCATCAACGTAGGGGAGAAGGGTGTGGCTTGGCGGCGGTTGCGGGTGCACGGCACGCCAGGTCACGGCAGCACGCCGTTCAAGGCCGACAACGCGTTGATGACTGCGGCAGCAGTCGTGCAGCGCATCGGCGAGTATCGGCCTTCGCCGCGCTTCCACGAACTGTGGCGCACCCAGGTGGAGACGCTGGGTGTGTCCCAGGACGCGCAGCGCGATCTGCTCGACCCCGAACGCATCGACGAGTTCCTCGACTCGTTGCCGTTCCCCGGCCCGGGCGCGCTCCTTCATGCATGTACGCACACCACGTTCTCGTGCAACACGATCGGCCCGGGCAGCGACGGACCTGAGGGCCCGACCCCGATGAAGACCAACGTCATCCCCGACTGTGTCGACATCGGGGTCGATGTGCGAACCTTGCCCGGCGAAGGCGCCGACGACGTAGACGCGCACCTCCGTGCCGCGCTCGGCGATCTGTACGAGAAGGTGGAGGTGGAGGTCGTGATGAACGACCCAGCGTCCATCAGCCGCGGCGACACTCCGCTGTGGGATTCGCTGTCGCGCAGCATCGCCAAACCGTTTCCCATGTCGCGACCGACACCGCAACTCGTCGTCGGGTTCACCGACTCACGGATCTACCGGCAGATGGGGGCTGTGGCCTACGGCGCCGGGCTGTTCAGTCCCGACCTCGACCAGGCCGACTTCGGTCGCCGTTTCCATGGGCACGACGAACGCATCGACGTGGAAAGCCTGCGCCTCACCACCAACCTCTGGCTCGACGTCGCCCGCGACTTTCACGGCTGAGACTTTCACGGCTGAGACTTTCACGGCTGAGACCTACACGGCTGAGACGTACACGCCTGAGATCTGGAACGACGGGTTCTGTGAACGCACTAACGTCTCCGCCGGGGGTTTCCGAGGAGGAGACGAGACGGGTTCATGGGTGGTTTCGATACGAGCATCATCACCGTGGTGGCGCCGCTGCTGGTCATCGCCGGGGTGGGCGGTTACGTCGTGTCGCGCATGCGGAAGTCGTCGTCGGCGAGATCGTTGGCGATCGGTTGGCCGCACACGAAGGGCACCGTGCTGAGCGCAACGGTGCAGGTGAGCCATCACGGCAACTCGCGGCAAGAGGCACCACTGGTCCTCTACGCATATCAGGTCAATGGTCAGGTGTTCCAGGGCCATCGCGTGCGCGTCGGTGACGGGTTCGGCCGCACCCGTGTTGCCGGCACCGAGAGCAGCGCCTCGAACACGGTCGCCCGCTACCCGTCCGGAGCACCGGTGATCGTGTACTACGACCCGACGAACCCGTCGTGCTCGGCCCTCGAACGCTGACTGGGCTCAGCGGGGTCGGCGAGCGATCACGATCGCCGACAAGCCGAACGGAAGACTGAACCGTCGCAGGAACCGCTGCTCGATCGCTGCCATCGCGCCCAGCAGACCACCGAGGCCCGACTGGTTGCGGCCGACGTCGCTCTTGGCCTTGTTCCGTTCGACGATGCCCATCACCCAGGCCGGCGCAACGAGGAAGCTGTAGGCCCCAGTGGCCTTGATCACTTCCAGGCCGGCAACCTCCGCCATCGTCTTCAGTTCGCCGATGCTGAAGCGGCGACCGGTGTGAGTGACATCATCGTGGCTGCGCCACAGCCGCTTGCCACCGGGTTCCATGAGCGCGACGACCGCGCCCGGCTTTGCCAGTCGCGCGAAGTCGCGAACGATGGCGCCGGGGTCCGGGTTCATGCGGTGGCACAGCGCCGTGACGCACAGGATCGACGAGAAGGAACCGTCGGCGAACGAGAGGTGGTTCAGATCGCCCCGAACCGGCAGATAGCCCGGATAGTCGTGTTGCGCCGCCTGGAGAGCGAACTGCTCGAAGTCGGCGATGACGGTGGGCGCGCTGCTGGTCAACCAACCACCGGTTGCACCCGTGCCCCCGGCCGCGTCGAAGTGGAGGGCATCGGGGCTCGGGTCGAGATGTGGTTCGATCAGTTGGCGAAGGAGGGCCCTGGTGCTG
>JANONE010000303.1:0-2237 GCA_031420675.1 Ilumatobacteraceae bacterium
CCGATCGTCGGGGTCGGGGGAGTGGCGAGTGGCTGGGACGCTGCCGAGATGATGCTCGCCGGCGCCAGCGCGGTGCAGGTCGGCACCGCCACCTTCGCCGACCCGCAGGCGCCGCTGCACGTGCAACGGCAGCTGTCGGCGTGGTGCGCAGCGCGTGGTCTCGGTCCGGCGCAGCTCACCGGCCTGGCACACCGGGGCGGGCTGCCATCCCCACCACGCACAGATTGCCACCACGCGCCGTTCCAGCGGCGCTAAGGTCGGCACATGGCAACACCCCCGCAACTCACCCCCGAACAGCGTACGAACGCGCTCGCCAAGGCTGCCGAGGCCCGCGCTGCCCGCGCCGAGCTGAAGAACCAGTTGAAGATGGGCTCCGTCTCCCTCGCCGAGGCGCTGGCATCCACCAGCAGCACCGTCGGCAAGTTGAAGGTCGTCTCGCTGCTGGAATCACTACCTGGCGTCGGCAAGGTCAAGGCTCGCAAGATCATCGCCGACATCGGCATCGCCGACAACCGGCGCGTGCAGGGTCTCGGCGCGCAACAGAAGCTGGCATTGCTCGACCTGCTCGGCAAGTGAGGCCATGGCAGCCAACACTGCCGCACCCTCTTCGCGCCTCTTCATCGTGTCCGGCCCCGGCGGTGTGGGCAAGGGCACGATCGTCAACGCGTTGGTCGAGCGCGACCCACAGCTCTGGCTGAGCCGGTCCTGGACCACTCGCGCGCAACGGCGCGGCGAGAGCGACGGCGCGTACGTGTTCACCGACCACGCCGCGTTCGAGGAGCGAATCGAAGCCAATGGCTTTTTGGAATGGACCGATTTCCTCGGCAACTACTACGGCACGCCCACCCCCGATCCGGTCCCGGCCCGCGATGTCGTCCTGGAGATCGAGGTCGACGGCGCCAGGCAGGTGAAGTCGCTGCACCCGGAGGCCGTACTCATCTTCGTGCTGCCTCCTTCGCGGCAGGAACAGCAGCGCCGTTTGCGTGGCCGCGGCGACGCGGAGGACAAGGTGCATCAGCGCCTGCAGAAGGCCCTCGACGAGGAACCGGTGGGCATGGCCATCGCCGATCATGTGGTCGTGAACGATGATCTCGAGCGAACCGTGACCGAGATGATGCAGATCATCGGCCACCATCGCATGCTCGGCTGATTCCTCCCGGTACACTGCAGCGCTGTTTTCAGGAGGCTTGCAGATGTCCACGCGTTCGTTCGACACCATGATCAACCCACAGATCGAGGAGCTCCTCGATCGCGTCGATTCGAAGTTCTCCCTGGTCACGCTGGCTGCTCGCCGCGCCCGCCAGATCAACAGCTACTTCAACCAGCTGGGTGATGGCTTGGGCCACATGGTGCCTCCGCAGGTCAGCTCGGTGGCCCGCAAGCCGCTCAGCATCGCCTTCGAGGAAATTGCCGCCGACAAGATCGCGCGCGCCGAGCACGTGGCCGCAGCCGACGACGCGGCTGAAGCCCCAGCCGACGCCACGGCCTGATCCACGTTCGTTCGCCATGCTCACCGGGAAGCGCATCGTACTCGGTGTCACCGGCGGCATTGCCGCGTACAAGGCCGTCGAAGTCTGTCGCCGTCTTGTCGACGGCGGTGCCCATGTCATCCCGGTGATGACCAAGGGTGCCGAGCACTTCCTCGGCCGCAGCACGTTGTCGGCGTTGGCCAGCGAGCCCGTGCAGACCAGCCTGTGGGATGAGGTCAGCCCGATTCCGCACACTCACCTCGGGCAATCGGCGGACCTGATCGTGGTCGCGCCGGCCACGGCCCGCCTGCTCGCCGCATACGCCGCAGGGCTCAGCACCGATCTGCTCACCAACACGTTGCTCGCGACCCGTGCCCCGGTGGTGCTGTGCCCGGCGATGCACACCGAGATGTGGGAGCACCCGGCGGTCCAGGCCAACGTGGCAACGCTGCGTTCGCGGGGCGTGCACATCGTCGGGCCGGAGTCCGGTCGGCTTGCTGGTGGCGATGTTGGCGCCGGCCGCCTCGCCGCTGCGGAAGCGATCGTCGCCGCCATCGAGCAGGTGTTGTCGGGCAGCGACAAGCGCGACCTGGCCGGCCTTCACGTGGTGGTGTCGGCCGGTGGCACCAGGGAACCGATCGACGCGGTGCGGGTCATCGCCAATCGCAGCAGTGGCAAGCAGGGCTATGCCGTTGCCGCCGAAGCGTACGAACGCGGGGCACAGGTGACCCTCGTTTCCACCGTCGATCTCGCGGCGCCTGCCGGCGT
>JANONE010000304.1:0-6790 GCA_031420675.1 Ilumatobacteraceae bacterium
CTCGCGCAACTCCAGCTGATCGCCGACGTGGAGGCCCCAGCGCTCGAACGCGCCGGCTTCGGCCTCCACCACCGTCTTCGCCTTCCACACGGGGACGCCGACGCGGTGCCGACGCATCTTGGACACCTTGAGCACCACGCCTTCGGCATCGAGGTACGCCACGTCGATCGCGAACTTCATGCCGATGGTGTGCACGCTGCGACACTTCGACAACACCAGCGCGCCCTCGATTCCCGTGCGGCCGAGCAGACCACGAGCCCGCGAGCGCGCATCGTCGGCCCGCTCGGCACTCGCCAGCACGTGGCCGGCGCTGACCAGCCAGCACTCCGCGGTCACCACGACACGGTCACCACGACACGGTCACCACGACACGACACCACGACACGGTCACCACGACACGATCACCACGACACCGTCATCATTCCCCCAGATTGGCACGTTCGGCGCGTCACCCGTGTTCGCGGGCCGACTTACATCAGCGGCACATCGGGTGCCGTCACCAGTTCTGGTGGTTTCCCGCCCCGTGTGTCATACACGGCCTTGCCGATGACGGCGACGAAGATGATCGCCCCTCCCAGGATGGCCAGAGCGGCCGGCCGTTCATCGAGGATGACAACGCCCCAGATCGGCACGAACACCATTTCCGCCTGCGCGAAGACGGTCATCGGAACGGCCGGCACCTGCTTGGAGGCTGCATTGAACAGCAGGGTGCCGACGACGATGAACACGGCGCCGTGCAGCAAGGCGCGCGCGATGTCGTCGCCGGCGGGCACGAGCGGCTTGTTGCGAGCCACCGTGACGATGGTGCACACCACGATCATCAACAGGCCGTAGCCGGGAAGCACCGGCGACCAATCGCGACTCGGATCGGAGCGCACGCTGACGGTGTAGATCGCGAATCCGACGGAGGCCAACAAGGCCGAGGCGTTGCCCAACATGTTGCCGGCCTCGATGTCGCCGAAAACCGTCAGGAGCAGGCCGACCACGCCGACGGCGATCGCGATGATGGTGGACTTCGAGAGGCGCTCACCCAGGAACCGGGTGAAGAGCACCGCGACGAGCGGTGTGAGGGAACCGAGAAACGCCGCGTTGGCGGCGGTGGTGGTGTCGACCGCGTACACGAAGGCGATGGAGGCGAGGAACAGGCCGAGGTTGGCGCTGACCATCCATCGCCCGCTGCGCCACGCGCGGATCGTCGGGAAGGGTTGCCGCTTGAGGGCGGAGATGATCTCGATGACGACGACGATGCCCACCGAACGCCAGATCAGGTACTGGAACGCGTCGACATCCTCGGAGAGGCGCTTCAGGACGGCGCCGAAGCTCCAGACGATGCCCGACCCGATCGCCATCAGTGACGCAACGACGGGTAGACGGTGGTGCTCCATGTTTTCTCGACATTAGCGGTACGTCCGTACTGTCATCGGGCCGGACTTCTTCTGCGCCCGGTCGTCGCTGGGGGCGACCGTGCGATAACTATGAGAGGCGTGAGCATGTCGTATCCGCCCGCCCGCAGCTTCCAGCCGCGCCGGCGAGCACTGTCGCCGACGCGGGCCGAGCGCTACGACCGGCTCGTCGCGCATTGGGCGCTGGCCATGGAGGGTGACGCCTTGCACTTCGCCGATCTGTTCGGCCCGGCCGATGCCGCCACGCCGGCTCTGACGGATGTGGTGCTCGACATCGGGTTCGGAGGTGGCGAGGGCCTGATCGAACTGGCCACGACTCGTCCGCAGGAAGCGGTGATCGGGGTCGATGTGCACACGTCCGGCGTGGCCAACGTGTTGGAGGCCATCGACGGACACGGATGGCAGCATGTGCGAGTGGTCGAGGGCGACGTACTGGACTTCCTGCCGCGGATCCCGCACGGCTCGCTGGCGGGCGTGCGGCTGTATTTCCCCGACCCCTGGCCGAAGAACAAGCAACGACACCGTCGGCTGGCGCGCCCCGATGTCGTGTCGCAACTCGTGGATCGGCTTCGCATCGGGGGCACCCTGCACGTGGCGACGGACATCGCCGACTACGCCGCCCAGACCATCACCGTGTGCACGGCCGAACCGCGGCTGCGAGGCGGCGTGGTGCCCAGGCCCAGCTGGCGGCCGCTGACTCGCTTCGAACAGCGTGGGCTGGCCGAGGGTCGCGCGCCCACTGACTTGATCTTCGAGAGAGTCCCCTGACATGGACCTGGGCCGGATGCGTCACTACTCCGCTCGCCGCCGCGTGAACGTCTGCGCGTCGTTCGGCCTCGTCGCCGGTGCTTCGTCGGCGTTCTTTTTGCCATGGCAGCTGGCGACCCTGGTTGGCTGGGTCACGCTGACGAGCACCCTGCTGGCGTGGATGTGGATCGACATCGGGCCCTGCGACGCGGCAGATACGCAGGCCCGTTCGATGATGGAGGACAACAGCCGCGTCGCTGCCGTCGTGGTGATGGTGACCGCCAGCGTCGTCAGCCTGGTCGGTGTCGGTTTCGGTCTTGCCAAGGCGCGCCACGTCGGCACGCGGATGGAACTTGCGCTCACCGTCGTGTCGGTGGCGGCCGTGATGTTGTCGTGGTGCGTGGTGCACACGATGTTCGCCGTGCACTACGCGCACCAGTACTACATCGACCCTGCCGGCGGTATCGAGTTCCCCGGCAGGGAAGCACCCGACTACCGCGACTTCGCCTACTACGCGTTCACCGTCGGCGTGTCCTTTGCCGTCAGCGACACGAACGTCACGAGTCGCGTCATCCGCCGGATCACGCTGCGGCACGCACTCGTCAGCTACCTCTTCGGCACGGTCATCGTCGGTCTCACGATCAACGTGCTCGCCTCGTTCATCCAGTGACACTCGGGTCGGGTAGGCGGCCGATGCCGCCGTCGCGCAGCAACATGCCGGTGAACTGGCGGTCGAGGTGATGCTGGCGCCACAGCAACATCTCCTGGGCGAGCGGCAACACCACGGCCGCATCGGTCACCTGGGTCTGCCAGGTCGGGTCGGTGGCGAGGTCGTAGCACAACCAGCTGCCGTCGCCGAACTGCACGTAGGCGTGGCTGACAGTGCGCAAGACGGCGAGGTTGTAGTGCTCGAGCCGCCGATCCCAGGCCGGTTCGTTGAACCCTCGGGGGATGAAGGCGTCGCGCCAGTCCCACTCGTAGTGAGCCGCCGTGCGCCACTGCTCGGGCCGTTCGCCGCGTAGGAACGGCGTCAGCGGTACGCCGTCGCACTGCACCGGGACGGGCACCCCGATGGCCTCGCACAGGGTGGGCATGATGTCGACGTTCTCGGTGAAGTCGGTGACGACCGTGCCGTGCCCATCCGGGTGCAACGGGTCGCGGACGATGCCGATGATGTGGTAGCTGCTCTCGAACCAGCCACACTTCTGCTGCAGGCCCTGGTCGCCCAGCTGCTCGCCGTGGTCGGCAGTGACGATGACGATGGTGTTGTCCCACTCGCCGCGGGCCTTCAGCGCGTCGCAGATGCGGCCCATGTGCGTGTCCACCTCGCTGATCATCCCGTAGTACTGCGCTTGCAGGAATGCGAGCTCGGCAGGGTCGGTCGGCGCGGCAACCCCGACGAGGCCGAGCATGGCGTCGTGCAGGCGATGGCGCGGTTCGGGGATGGGCAGCGGGGGCGGGCAGTCGGCCGGGTCGTACATCGTGGCGTAGTGACCGGCTGCGACGTACGGGGGATGTGGGCGGATGAACGACGTGTGTGCGAACCACGGGCCGTCCTGGGTGTTGAGCCACTCCAGGAAGCGGTCGGCGAGGAACTGGGTGACCGAGTGCTCGGCGGGGCGCTCGTTCTCGGTGGCGAGAGCCACGTCGGGGTCCGTGACGGCCTCACCGTCATAGCCGAGCGTGCGCAACCAATCCAGCCACGGGCGGTGGTGCTCGTCGAGGCACAGGAGCTCCTCGAAACCGGGCAGCACGCTTTCGTACGTGGACAGCCGCGGGTCGCTCGGATCGGTGATCTCGCGCGGGTCGGCACCAGTGTCGGTGTAGCCGAACGTGACCGGGTGGTACCCGGCGCGAATGCCTGCGCGGGCCACGTTGTCGAAAGCGAAGTCGAGCGGCGTGCCGTTCGCGACCACGCGGTTGGTCATCTGGTAGGTGCCCGTGTACAGCGCGGCCCGCCCCGGCGCGCACGGAGCGGCCTGAGCGTAGTGGCGGGCCAGGCGTACCCCCTGGGCGGCGATCGCGTCGAGGTTCGGTGTGCGCACCAGCGGGTGGCCGGCGCAGGACAGCGAGTCGCCCCTGAACTGGTCGAGCGTGACGAAAAGTACGTTCGGCCGCATGTCAGCGCGCCAGTTCTGCGCGCAGCTGGTCAAGGCCGATGGCACCCAGGCGCAGGGCCTTGGTGTGCCACGCCCTGAGATCGAACGCATCGCCCTCGCGGGCATGCGCATCGGCCCGGGCGGCTTCCCATTCGCGTTGGCCGATCTTGTAGCTGATCGCCTGCGCCGGCCAGCCGAGGTAGCGGTCGATCTCGCTGCGCATGAACGTCTCCGTGTTGCCGGTCTCGCGGACGGAGAACTCGAAGGCGAGGTCGGCGTTCCACACCTCGCCTCCGTGGAACGGCTCGCCGTCGTTGAGCGTGGTGCCCTCCGGGATACGGAAGCCGAGGTGCATGCCGATGTCGATGATCACGCGCACGCTGCGCAGGATCTGGCCACTGAGGAAGCCCAGCCGGTGGTCGGGGTTGTCGAACCAGCCGAACTCGTCACACAGCTGCTCTGCGTACAGTGCCCAACCTTCGCCGTGCCCGCTGATGAAGCTGCCGCGCTGGATGCGGCTGAGCGATGCGGCCTGCACGAGGGCGTAGCCGATCTGCAGGTGATGGCCGGGCACAGATTCGTGGTAGCAGGTCGTGACGTCGCCCCACTTGGGAAATGACGTGCGGCCCAGCGTCGGGTACCAGGTGCGGCCCGGGCGGGTGAAGTCCTCCGACGGGCTGGTGTAGTAGGCCGCGGCGGACGAGCCGGCCGGTGGTATGAGCGCCTCGCAGCGGTCCATCTCGGCAGCGATCTCGAAGTGCGCCTTGCTGCGATCGAGGGCCTCGTCGGTCAGTTCCTGCAGCCATGCCTGGTAGGCGTCGGCGCCGTGGGCGGCGCGTTCGGGCGCCGGATCGTTGTCGAGCAGTTCGATGACTGCAGCGAAACCTGCGCCCGGCTGGATGCGCTCGCAGGTGGTGGCGATCTCGGCGCGGAGACGGTGGAAGTCGCCCCATGCCCAGTCGTACATCTCGCCCGGGTCGAGGTCGGCGCCCAGCATGCTGCGCACGCCTCGGGCGTAGCGCTCGGGGCCACAGCCGTCGGTCTCGTCGGCGGTGGGTGCGTAGTCGTCGCGAAGATAGGCGGCCAGCTCGCCGAAGGCAGCATTGGCCTGGCCGGCGACGTCGGCGAGTTGTGCCTGCAGCGATGGAGCCACGTCGGTGCGGGCGGCAGCCTCGCGTGCGAGGCCGTCGAACCAGCGGTTCTCGGCCCACGTGGCGGCCTGTTCGGCAGCGGCGATGGCCTGGCGGCCGGCGGCCACTGTGCCGTTGGCGCGACCGAGTTCGTAGGTGGAGCGCAGTTGGATCAACGCGGCCGGCACTGCCTGCACGCGGGCGGTGATGTTGGCCCACGCCTGCTCTCCGTCGCGAGGCATCAGGTCGAAGGTGCTGCGCACGCCGCCGGCCGGGGAGGCGATCGCTTGGATGCTACGCATCCAGTCGCCGGCATCGTGCGCGGCGAGTGAGGTCCGGAAGCGTTCGATGATGAAGTCCTTGGCCAACCGGTCGTCGTCGTTGGTGACGGGCAGGTCGTGCAGATCCGCGAGTGAGCGACGCTTGTGGCCAGCCCGTTCCTCGTAGCCCTCGGGTGAGAGGTCGGTGAGCAGGTGGTCGAACCCGCAGATGCCGTTGGTGGTGGCGAGGATCGGGTCGAGCGCAGCTTGCTCGTCGATGAAGCGGTCGGCGAACTGGAAGATGGGGGAGAGCGGTTCCTGCGACATGTGTCGCAAAGCGTAGACCCACCTCGTTCAGCGGTGGTCGAGATGCACTCCACTGGGCAGTGGCGTTCGGCCCTGGTCACGGGATCCAGCGGGGCGCACCATGTCGGTGGGTGCCCGCCCGAACTCGGGCCCCAAGGGAGCATGCAATGCGACGGATCGTGATCATCGGGGCTGGCGGGCGCGACTTCCACAACTTCAACGTGGTGTACCGAAATGACGCGGACACCGAGGTGGTGGCCTTCACCGCCGCCCAGATCCCCGGCATCGACGACCGGCGGTACCCCGCCGAGTTGGCCGGCCTGCGGTACCCCGACGGCATTCCCATCCGGCCGGAGGCGGAGCTCACCGAGCTGATCCGAGCCAACGACATCGATGAGGTGGTGTTCGCGTACTCCGACCTGTCCTACCCGGACGTGATGCACCGATCGGCGATCGTGCTGGCCGCTGGTGCATCGTTCACGTTGCTCGGACCCGATGCGACCATGATCGACTCCACCCGTCCGGTCGTCGCTGTCGTCGCATCCCGCACGGGGTGCGGCAAGAGCCAGACCAGTCGGCGCGTTGCCCAATTGCTGCGAGCGGCGGGACTGCGGGTGGCGTTGGTGCGGCACCCGATGCCGTACGGCGATCTGGTCGCGATGCGCGTGCAGCGGTTCGCGACCCAGGCCGACATCGACGCCTCGAACCCGACGATCGAGGAGCGTGAGGAGTACGAGGAGCCCGTGCGACTGGGCATGGTGATGTACGCCGGTGTCGACTACGAGGCGATCCTGCGCCAGGCCGAGCAGGAGGCCGACGTCATCGTGTGGGACGGCGGCAACAAC
>JANONE010000305.1:0-2560 GCA_031420675.1 Ilumatobacteraceae bacterium
GCAGTTGCAGGATCATGGGTGTGTCCGGGCCCAGCATGGAACCGGAGGCGATACGGAAGAGGAGGCTGTAGCCGATCTGGCCGGCCGCACCGGTGACGGTGACACGAACAGGAGTGGTCATACCTGCGAGCGTACGCCCATCGGCTGGTAGAGACGAAAGCCGCTCAGACGATGGCCGGCAGACCGAAGTTGGCGAGGATCAGGTTCGCGTAGAACTGGGCAGACGCTGAGCCGCCGCATGTGATGTGAATTCCGTCGGCGCACAACTGCACCTCTGCCGACCTCGTGGCCCAGTCGATCACGTGCACCTTCGGGTACGTGGTCGGCAGCGCGTTGATCAGCTCGTTGTTGCCAGGGATCCACGCGACGTCGGCCTTCAAGGTCATGAAGGACACGGTGCCGGAGTCGTCAGGAACCTCGGCCATGATCGCTGCGATGTCGTTGTTGTTCATCGGCGCGTTGGTGCCGACCTGGATGACGATGCTCGTGCCCGCGCCGAGGTCGCCGGCATCGCGCAGCTTGATCACCGTGTTCTTCACACCGTCCGGGCCACGGTCTTTTTTCGCATCGACGAAGACGCCCGCGCCTCGCAACTGTTTGACCGCACCCACCATCACCGACTCGCCGATGGCCACGTACTTCTGCGGCACCTTCGGCACCGTGGTGGTGGGTGCCAGTGTCGCGCCGGGTTCTGCAGTCGCGGGCACACCGGAGTCGCCCGGCGTCGTGTCGCCGACCCCGGTTCCGTCGGGGCCCTGCGCGTTCGCCTCCAGCGAGCAGTTCACACTGCCCACGCAATGGGGGTCGGCGGAAAACAGGCTGAGGGCTGCCAACGCGACGAGCAGCACCACCGACACTGCGCCCATCAGTTGGCGCTGGCCGCGGCGAAGCCCAGAGAGCGCCTGTTTGACCCCACCCTTGCGGATCGGTGTCTCGATGAACCGGTAGCTGGCCTCGGTGACCGGCACCGTGATGAGCATCGCCAACACGACCTCCGCCACCGACAGCTGGATGTTCGCCTGCTTGCGGATGATCTGGTACACGGGCCAGTGGTACAGGTACAGCCCGTAGCTGCGTGTGCCGACCCACAGCATCACCTTGTTGCCCAGCAGGTTGCCGGTGACGGCGCCTCGGTGGGTGGCGGCCGCGATGAGCATGAGCGTGGCGACGCCGGTGAAGAAGAACCCGCCACGGTAGAGCCACGGATTGTAGACGCCACCGTCTTGCAGGTACATCGTGAACATGAAGAACACGAGTGCCGCCAGTCCCAGCGCCGCAACCACATCGAGCCGCCTGCCCTTGTCGCGCAGCGGCCCGCGCACGATCGCGTTCGGCCGCCACAGCATCGCGAAGCCGGCACCCAGCATCAAACCACCGGCGCGAGAGAACGAGCTGAGAAAGAGCATGTCGTTGACGGCGATGCAGCGACCGAAGACGGTCCACGTGCCGCGGGTGAACTCACCCCCGCAAGACGTGGCTACCGATCCCGGCACGTACAGCCAGGCGACGACGATGGCGATGACGACGCTGGCGCCGACGAGCTTCGGCCCCACTTCTGGCAATCGGCCGCGTGAGCGACGCAGGATGACCATCATCACCAGCGGCCAGAGCAGGTAGAACTGCTCCTCCACCGCCAGCGACCACAGATGACGCAACGGCACGAACGCCTCGCCGGCTCCGTAAGCCTGGCCGACGAAGATCTGGTACCAGTTGCTGATGTAGAAGATGCCGCCCATGAAGTCGCCGCGGGTCTGCTCGCGGGCGACGGGGTAGATCGCCGCGATGTAGACGGCGACCATCGCCATCATCACGAACAGGGCCGGCAGTAGCCGCCGGAAGCGGCGCGCCCAGAACTGACGCAGATCGACGTGGCCGGTGCGTTCGTGCTCGCCGATCAGCAGCAGGGTGATCAGGTAGCCGGAGATGACGAAGAACACCTCGACACCCAGGTACCCGCCGGGCAGCCAGTCGTGATGGGCGTGGTAGATCATCACGCCGACGACAGCGATGGCACGCAAACCGTCGAGGCCGGGGAGGTAGGGCACGCTGCTGAGCGCGCCCGCAGAGGAGCCGTTGGTTGAAACGGAAGGGCGCGCCGACATCGAACGAACAGTATGGAGCAACCGGCGACGGTTAGGAACGCACCTACTTCTTGAGGTCCGGCCGGCCTATCGCGTCGAAGATCAGGTTGACGTAGAACTGCTTCGCGTGTGCGGTGCTGAGGTGGACGCCACCATCGCTGTTGCTCAGCTCATTCGCAATCTGTTGTGACTCGACCTCCCAGTCGACCACCTTCACGTTCGGGTACTTCGATGGCAGCGCACGGATACGTGTGTTGTTGCCGGCGATCCAGCCTTTCGGCGCCTTCACGGTGAGGAAGACCACCAGCGGTGTCTGGTCGGGGGGCAGTGCGGACATGATCGACGCGAACGTCTCGTCACTGACCTTGCCGTTGGTGCCGGTCTGGATGATGACCACCCGGCCGAGCTCGCCGCCGGCACGGGTGAGCGCCACGATCTCGGCAACGTTCGTACCCTGCCGGCTGACGGCCGCGTTCACC
>JANONE010000306.1:0-2788 GCA_031420675.1 Ilumatobacteraceae bacterium
CAGGAAGGCAGGTGCCGCTAAAACGTACAGAAACATGCCGTTGAACGGAACGCCACTGGCCAGCGCCAACAGCAAAAAACGCGGGTCCAGCCCGAGCTGCCAACGGTCGCGCTCGGCCTCGCGGATGCGCTGGCTCATCACCTGGCGGAAGGTCTGGGCGGCGATGCGACCCATCTCTTCTTTGCGCGGCGTGTCGTCGCGCTCGTTCACCCAGTTCCCGTCCTCGTCGACGTCGAAGGCGAGGAAGGTGAACTCGAACGTGTCGGGGTTCACTTCCACCACCACTTCAGCGGCCGCACCGGGGCGCCGCTTGTAAGCGGTGGCGAGCGCGTCGACGAGTACGTGCAGCAGCGTGTCGACGGAGATGTTCTTCTCGTTGGCCAGCATTTTGACGGCTTCGGACATGTCGAGACTGCTCATCTCGCGTCCTCCTTGTTGGTGGCGGGCTCGTCGGCCCTCTCGATGGCGGGCTGGTCGGCCCTTCGGCTCTCCGCGCGCCGCTGGCGGCTCGTCGCCGGCGCCTCTCTCGCGGTTCGCGCAGCAGGTCTCGCTGACGAGCGCTTCGGCGTCGACTTCTTGTTCTCGACCGCTGGCTTGGCGCCGGGCTTGGGCGCCGGGCCCCACGCGAACACGGTGCGCGCGCGATCTATCTGGTTGTACTCGATGGTGCGCTCTTCGACGCCGTCGGCGCCGGGCTCGTCGAGACGGATCGTGGCCGACTGCTGGTCGGCGGCGATGAGCACGCCCTGGATGCGGCGACCGACGTTGACGGTGTCGCGCAGGCGCACGGCGACCGTCTTGCCGATCTCGCGCTGGAAGTGCGCCGGGGTACGCAACGTGCGCTCGAGACCGGGGCTGGTGACTTCCAGCGTGTAATGACCGGGAATGGGGTCGTGGTGGTCGAACTCGCGGCCGATCAGGCGGGTGGCCAACCCGATCGCCTCCAGGTCGACGCCACCGCTGCTGTCGACCGGCGTATCGATGGTGACACGCAGGGTTCCCCCGCGGAACTCGAGGTCGTAGAGGTCGAGTTTGAGGTCGGCGATGATGGGCGCGACCAGGGAACGCACACGCTCGAGATTGCTCGCTTCGCCCATCATTCGACCTCCTTCGTGACTCTCGGCGCCGGTGACACTGGGTCCCAGCAGTAAAGAAGGCGTGGGCCTGTTAAGCCCACGCCTTCAGTTCGGTGAACTTCAAAGACCCGCAGAGTATAGCGGCCGACCGGTAGTGTTCGCCGTGCCTTCAGCCGCCTCTGGGCGGCCCGAGATCATGAGGTGTCCCGTGCTGCGAATGTCGACCCTGTTCCTCCGCACCCTGCGTGAGGACCCTGTCGATGCCGAAGTGGCCAGTCATCGCCTCCTCGTGCGGGGCGGTTACATCCGACGCGCAGCCCCGGGTGGGTTCAGCTGGTTGCCGCTGGGGTGGATCGTGTACCGCAACATCGAGCGCGTGGTACGCGAGGAGATGGACCGAGAGGGTTTCCAGGAAGTGCACTTTCCCGCTCTGCTGCCGCGCGAGCCCTACGAGACCACCGGCCGCTGGGCCGACTACGGCGACAACCTCTTCCGGCTGAAGGATCGGCGAGGGGCCGACATGCTGCTGGCGCCGACGCACGAGGAGATGTTCACCCTCCTCGTGAAGGACCTGTACAGCAGCTACAAAGACCTACCGCTCGTCATCTATCAGATCCAGACCAAGTATCGCGACGAGGCCCGGCCGCGAGCCGGCCTGTTGCGGTCTCGCGAGTTCGTGATGAAGGACAGCTACAGCTTCGACATCGATGACGAGGGGCTGGAAGCCAGCTACCAGAAGCATCGTGCGGCGTACCAGCGCACGTTCGAGCGTCTCGGCCTGCCGTGCGTGATCGTGTCGGCGATGAGCGGCGCGATGGGTGGCTCGGCGAGCGAAGAGTTCCTCGCTCCGATGGCCGTCGGGGAAGACACCTACGTGCGCTGCACGGCCTGCGACTATGCAGCCAACACCGAGGCCGTACGCGTCGCTCCCGCGGCCGTCGTGCCGTTCCCGGGGCTGCCGGCTGCCGAGGTGGTCGACACGCCCGACACGCCGACCATCCAGACGCTGGTCGATCTGTTCAATGCCCGCGCCGACCTGCGCCGCGACGATCGCCAGTGGGGGGCGGCCGACACCTTGAAGAACTTGGTCGTGAAGTTGAAGCACCCGGACGGCTCCGTCACCGCGCTCGCCATCGGCGTGCCCGGCGACCGCGAGGTGGACATGAAGCGCCTCGCCGCGCAGGTGTCGCCGGCCGAGATCGAGCCATTCAGCGAGGACGATTTCGCGAACAACCCGCACCTGGCCAAGGGCTACATCGGGCCGGGTGCGCTGGGGGAGGACAAGCCGGCCGGCATTCGATTCGTCGTCGACCCCCGCATCGTCGATGGCACCCGCTGGATCACGGGCGCCGATGCCCCCGGTCGCCACGTGAAGGACCTTGTCATGGGCCGCGACTTCACCCCCGACGGCGTGATCGAAGCAGCCGAGGTGCACGGCGGCGACCCGTGCCCCGTGTGCGGCTCGCCGTTGGAAATGGCGCGCGGCATCGAGATGGGTCACATCTTCCAGCTGGGCCGCAAGTACGCCGAAGCGTTGGGCCTCACCGTGCTCGACCAGAACGGCAAGACCCGCGTGGTCACGGCGCTTGCCTTCATCATCCTTGCCAAGGTCGCGACGGTTTTCGCGCCCATCTACCTCCAACGCGCTGTCGACGCGCTCGCGCCGGCGGATGCGTCGGTGGAAATCACCATCCCGCTGGCTCTCATCCTCG
>JANONE010000307.1:0-3972 GCA_031420675.1 Ilumatobacteraceae bacterium
GTACTGCACCGACGGCGCGGCCTCCAACAACACGCTCGACATCCTGGAGACCATGCGCATCACCGCCGTCACGCAGAAGCAGCTCATGGACGACGCGTCGTGGTTCAAGAGCTCGATGGCGTTGGAGATGGCCGGCCCCGAATCGGCAGCGGTGCTGGGCATGCGCGGCCGGATCGGCGAACTGTCGGTGGGGGCGTGCGCCGACGTCATCCTGGTGGATGTCACCGGTTTCCATTGCCAGCCGTTGCACGATCTGGCGGCGGCTCTCGTGTATTCCGTCCGGCCCTCCGACGTGCGCACCACCATCGTCGATGGCCGAGTGTTGATGCGCGACCGAGAGCTGCTGACGATCAACCGCGACGCGCTGCTGGCCGAATTCAGCGTGCGGGCACGCGAGATCACCGACCGCACGCACGGGCGCACGATCCAGGACTACAACAGCTGAGCGTGCTGTGGCGTCAGGTGGTGCTGGGGGCGACGGTGACACCCGTGGTCGGCTGACCGGCGATCTCGGCGAGTGTCTTGGTGGCGTAGTCGTTGCCCAGCAGCAACAGGACGCCGCTGCCCTCGGCCCAGGCGCCGGTGGCCGTGGGAAGGGGGAGGCCTTGGGCGACGACCTCGGCACCCGGGAACAGGGTTGCGAGCGACGTGGCGACGGCGAGCGCGTTGGTGTCGTCGGCGTTGTACAAGATCTTGGTCTTGTCGACCTTCTCAGAGCCGTTGACGGGCTCTGCCATTTCGAAACCCTTGACTTGGACGGCGGTGGACATCGCCCCTGCTGCACCGTTGGCGGTGCTGGCGTTTGCCACCTGCACCTTGGTACCGGTGGTGACCAGCACCAGCAGGGTGGTCTCCGGTGGCAAGGTCGGCGCCGCGGTGGCGTTGGGGTCGATGGTGATCGCCGTGGTGACACCCGACGTTTCGTTGGGCTTGATGCCGCCGCCGCTGCTGTCGTTGTCGTTCACCTTGCGCAGGATGAGGAAGCCGAGCACGAGCGCGATGGCCGTCACGACGATCGCCACTGTGCTGCCCATGGGGGCGGAACCGTTGGTGCGCCCCGTGCGGCCGGCGTTGTCGTTGCTCATGGTGGCTCCTCAGTTCGTGTCAGGCGCGTCAGCCCTGTTCCCCAGCGGCCGCGCCATCGATGAGTGCCCGACGACGGCGCTCGCGGTGACGACGCAGGCGGCGAACCACCAGTTGGTCGGCGAGCAACGCCGCCGGATGATCGATCACCCGGTTGAGTTGGAGATTGTAGTCCTCTACGGAACACGCAAAACGCGCGCGGATGGCATCGTGGCGATCTTCGTCGAGCGTGAACCACGTCGCCTCGAACTGCAGGATGGCAAGTTCGCGTTCGCCGAGCGGCTCGCTCGCGCTGGTTTCGTCGTGCTCGGTCGTGTCGTGCTCTTTCATGATGGTCCCCAGCTTGCCCGACATTCGTCGCTGAAACCGGGCATCGCACAGGTGTTCGGGGCTGGCGCGAGCCCTGCGTTGGTTAGCGTTCTCATTCATGTCTGCTGCCCGTCCGTTCATGATCGGTGTCGCCGGTGGCACCTGCTCGGGGAAGACCACCGTCGGCGAACGACTGGCAGAGTTGGCGGGCGACGAGAAGCTGGCGCTCATCAAGCTCGACTCGTACTACGTGTCGCATGACGACCAGCCGCTCGAGGAGCGAGCACGCGCCAACTACGACCACCCGGACGCGTTCGACTGGCAGTTGCTGAACGACCATCTCGCCGCGTTGTCCCACGGTTCGACTGTGCCCGTGCCGATCTACGACTACACCAACCACCGGCGCAGCGGCGAGGTACGCATGGTGGCGCCGGCGCGCATCGTGGTGGTGGAGGGCATCCTCGTGCTCTACGAACCGACGCTGCGTGATCGGTTCGATCTGAGGGTGTACATCGACACCGACGCCGACTTGCGGTTCATCCGTCGGTTGCAGCGTGATGTGGCCGAGCGCGGGCGTACGCAGGACAGCATCATTGAGCAGTACCTCGAGTCGGTGCGGCCCTGCCACGAGCAGTTCATCGAACCCAGCAAGCGGCACGCCGACGTGATCTTCCCGCAGGGCGGTTTGAACGCGCCGGCGATCGATGTGCTGTTGGCGCGGGTGCGCGAGCTGGCGATCCTCGAGTAGCGGTCCTCCGGGCAGGCATTGCTCCTGGAGTAGTAACGGGAGTAGCATCTAAGTATGAAAGTGAGCGTGAGCCTCCCCGACGACGACGTCGAGTTCCTCGATTCGTACGCCGACAGCAAGGGCATCGCCTCGCGGTCGGCGGTCCTGCACAAGGCCGTCCGTCTGCTTCGAGCATCGGAACTTGGTGCCGCCTACGAGGATGCGTGGGCGAGCTGGTCGGCGGATGACGCCAACGCCCTCTGGGAGCCAACCGCTGGTGACGGGCTGGGCTGATGCGTCGCGGTGAGATCCGACTGGTCGATCTCGAACCGGTGCGTGGCGCCGAGTCGAACAAGCAGCGGCCGGCGGTGATCGTGAGCAACGACGGAGCCAACAGCACCGCCGAACGCCTTGGTCGCGGGGTCGTCACGGTCGTTCCGGTGACATCGAACATCGATCGCGTGTACCCGTTCCAAGTTCTGCTCCCGGCGAAGGAAACTGGCCTGGCCATCGACTCCAAGGCCCAGGCCGAACAGATCCGATCGGTTGCCGTCGAACGGATCGGGACTCGCGTCGGCCTCGTACCCAACGAACTTCTTGGCGACGTCGACGAGGCCATGCGGCTCCACCTCGCACTCTAAGTGGGGTGGAGCGGGGACGTCGAACCGCTCCGTGTCGCGCCCTTGATCGTCATTTTTGACGTCAGGGCCGCGACAAGAACGCTGGGGACTGGCGCCCGGGTGGCCAGGTGGGCTGATAGGTGACATTTGGTGCGGGCGCGGCGTTCGGCGTCGGCGAAGTTGGCGTACTTCGGACGCTGTCTGGCCGGGCCGACGCCGAACAGCTTGGCCACGGCGCACTGAGGTCGGCTGGAGCGCCGGAGCGTGCGCCGCAAGTCGTGGGTTCTGTGAGCCTCGCCAATGATCGTCGGGGAGTGGAGTCAGTCCATGATTCGGACGACCTCGACGAGGTTGTCGCAGAACGTGGGGCCGTTGGCGAGATCGCCGAGGCTGTCGCTCGTGAGGCTGTTGGCACCCCCCGCTCCCGGGTCGGTGCCCCAGCGACCGAACGGTACGGCGACTGTGCCGGGCGGGACCTTGTCCGTGACCGACGCGACGCAGACGACGCTGCCGAGGTCGTTGTGGATTCGGATCTGATCACCATCGACGATGCTTCGGGTCCGGGCGTCGGCGGGGTGTAACTCGCCTTGCGTCACCGGTTCGGCTTGAAGCATCACGGGGAGGCCGCCGTACGACGAGTTGATCGAGTAGTGCCGCTTCAGCGTGAGTAGGCGCAACGGGTACGCACTTGCGTCTGTGGGTGCCCGGGCCGGCGGCCGGTACTCGACGACGGGGTGCAATCCGGCTCCGGCGAGGGCGGCTGAGGAGAATGCGAAGACGCCGTCCGAAGAGGCTGTTTCGCGACCGGTTGGGAGCCGGATGAAGCCCTCTCGCCGCAGTGCCTCCGCAGTCGCACCGGACGTGCGGGCCGAGGAACCTGCGAGGGCGAGTTCCATCAACTCGTGGTCGTCGGCTCGGAAGATGGGCTCGGTGAAACCGAGTCGCTGCGCGAGAAGTCGGGCCACCTCCGAGTTCGACTTGGACTGACCGATCGGTGCGATTGCTGCCTCGTTCCACGACAGGTACGAGAATCCCCACGAACCGACGAGGTCAGCGTGCTCCAGCATCGTGGTCGCCGGCAGCACGATGTCCGCGTATCTCGCTGTGTCGGTGAGGAACTGCTCGTGCACGACGGTGAACAGGTCTTCTCGCGCAAGTCCCTGGAGCACTCGCTGCTGGTCTGCGGCGGTGACGGCAGGGTTGCTGTTCCAGACGTACAACGACGTGATCGGC
>JANONE010000308.1:0-3439 GCA_031420675.1 Ilumatobacteraceae bacterium
GGGCGCGGAGCCGAGGTGTTCTCTGGTTCGGGGGGGTGGTCCTGAGAGCAGGGATGGTACGCGGGTGCGGGGGGTTCACCCCCGGCACCGCGCTCGCCGGTCTCGGGCGTCACTCGTAGGTGGCAGTGGCGAGGCGGCGCAGGTACTCCACCCGGGAGACTTCGACCACGCCCAACGACGCAAGATGTGGCGTCGTCCACTGCACGTCGAACAAGAGGGCACCGGACGCGCGCAGCAGCTCCACGGTGGCGACGACGGCGACCTTCGACGCGTCGGTCGCGGTGTGGAACATCGACTCTCCGGCGAAGAAGCGGCCGATCCGCACCCCATAGAGGCCTCCCACCAGGTGGCCATCGAGCCATGTCTCCACACTGTGCGCCCAACCCATTTCGTGCAAGCGCGTGTAGGCATGCACGAAGTCGTCGTTGATCCAGCCGTGCGGCCGCCGCGGGTCGCCGCAGCGGCGAATCACTTCGGTGAACTCCGTGTCGAAGCGCACCTCGAACTTCCGGCTGCTCTGCCGCAACGAGCGCGACACGACGAGACTGTCGAGAGGCAGGATGCCTCGCGGGTTCGGCGACCACCAGCCGATCAGCTTCTTGCGAAACGGCATCGGGAACAGGCCGCCTCGATAGGCGGCCAGCAGGGTTCCCGGTTCGAGGTCGGCGCCGACGCCTACCAACCCGTGCTCGTCGGCAGCGACCGGCGGGGGCAGCTGCCACCGGGACGGGGTCGGCTCCATGGGGCGCCGTGTACCGAAGCCGGTCATGCCCGACATCTCACCACTCGGGTGGCCATCGGCAGGGGCGTCCGTCCGCCGGTGCGCCGCTGGGCGAAGCGACTAGCCTGCACCTCGATATGGGTATGCAGTCGTTCGAGCACAGTTTGGAGCGTATGGTCGAGGGCGTGTTCTCCCGCGGTTCACGTTCCAGCATCCGTCCCGTCGAGCTCGGGAGGCGACTACTGCGTGAAATGGACGACCATCGCAGCATCGACGTCAAGGGCCGGCGCATCGTGCCCAACGCGTTTTCCTTTCGTCTCAGTGCGCGCGACCACGCTGCCTTCATCGACATCGACGAGGCCCTCAACACCGAGCTCTGCGAAACCGCTCGCGAGTACGCCCGTGCCGAGCGGTACCACTTCATGGGTCCGGTCATCGTCGAGATGATGGTCGACAACGGGCTCAAGCCTGGCCGGTTCGCCATCTCCAGCCGAATGAAGGAGTCCGGCGGCGGGGTGGGCGCGGGCGCGCTGGTGCTCCCCAGTGGCGAGCGCATCCCGCTCGGCCAAGCGCTCGTCACCATCGGCCGGCTGCCCGAATGCACCGTCCCGGTCAATGACAACAACGTCAGCCGTCATCACGCTGAGGTGCGCGCCGCGGGTTCGGCGTTCGTGCTGGTCGATCTCGGGAGCACCAACGGCACGAACGTCAATGGCGTTCGAATTCAAGGCGAGCGCGGGCTCGTCGATGGCGACATCGTCAGTGTCGGCAGCACGCACCTGCGGTTCGAGGCCTCGTGAGCGAGGCGCAGCTCAACATTCTCAACTACGCGCTCCTTGCGCTGCTCTACTTGTTCTTCGCCCGTGTTCTGTGGGCTGTGTGGAGCGAAGTGCGCGGGCCTCGGCTGGGCGTGCAGCAGCCACAGGGCAACGCGCGCGGCGCAACGCGCGATTCCACCGCGCCGTCCGACCGGCCTCCCGCGCCGGTCGCTGCCGCCCCGGCGAAGGCGCTGCGTGCCAAGCGCGGCACACCCGGCCGGTTGGTGGTGCTCGAGCCCAAGGTGCGCAAGGGGTCGGCCTACCCGATCAGCGGCGAGATCACCCTCGGTCGAGCGCCCTCGTGCTCCATCGGGCTAGCTGACGACACCTTCGCCTCCCAACTGCACACGCGAGTGTTCGCCAGCGATGGGGGCGTGTGGGTGGAAGACCTGGGGAGCACCAACGGGACCCATGTCAACGGGAGCCGCATCTCGGCGCCGGTGCAGCTCGCTGTCGGCGATCGGGTACAGATCGGCAGCACCATCTTCGAGGCGCAGTGAGGCATCCGTGACCGATCTGCCCAGCACACCCGCGCTCGCCTGGGGCGCTGCCACCGACGCCGGCCGCGTGCGCACGGAGAACGAAGACGCGTTCGTCGCCGAACAACTGGTGTTCGGCGTTGCCGATGGCATGGGTGGGCACGCCGCAGGTGAGGTGGCCAGTGCCATTGCGGCCGGCACGCTGCGCGATCGGCTTGGCGCCGGCGCACAATCCGTCGATGTGGCCGTAGCGGCAGTGGTGGAAGCCAACGCTGCCATCTTTCAAGGCGCGCACAGCAACGCCGAGCAGCGCGGCATGGGCACCACGCTCACCGCGATGGTGGTGCTCGCCGAGGGCGAGGCGCCGCGCCGGATGGCGTTGGTGAACGTCGGCGACAGCCGTACGTACCTGATGCGCGCGGGGCGCCTGCGCCGGGTCACCGTCGACCACAGCTACGTCCAAGAGCTCGTCTCTACCGGTCACATCACCGAGGCCGAGGCACGCAGCCATCCGCGTCGCAACATCGTGACGCGTGCGCTCGGCATCGAACCCAACGTGCGCGTCGATACCTGGGTGCTGCCGTTCGTGCAAGGAGACCGGTTCGTGTTGTGCAGCGATGGCCTGGTCGACGAAGTCGACGACGAGGAGATCGCACAACTGCTGGAGGCCAACCGCAGCCCGCAGGACGCCGCCGATGCGCTCGTGGCCGCGGCCAACGAGCGAGGTGGCCGCGACAACGTCACCGTTGTGGTCGTCGATGTGCTCGAGGGCAGCGAGCCACCCGACGAATCCGTCGACCTCGATGTCGACCTGGACTGGGTCGACGAGGACCACCGCGACAGGTTGATCGATGCCGAGGCCGGGACGACCGCCGCCGCAGCCCTGTCCGCGAACTTGTCCAGTGGCACCGTCACCGCCGTGCAACCCGTTGTCGGCTCCGGCCGCTCGCGCCGTCGCTTCAGTGTCGGCGGGGTGCTCTTCGCCCTTACCCTCGGCATCATCGCGACGCTCACCATCACACTTGTCCTGGTGGTGCGCCACAACGCCAACTCCGATCCCGACCCGACCACGACGGTGTCGTCGACGACCAGCAGCAGTCCCAGCACTTCCACTTCCACCTCCACGATCGTCGAGCCCAGTTCCACCGTCGCCGGCGCGACGACGGTGGCCACCAGCGCGCCGCCGCCCAACGGCACGTGACCCGATGACCCAATCGTCGCCCATCGCTGCCGCCCGGCGCAACAGCGAGCTCGGCCTGGTGGTCATGGCCGCGGGCATCTCGGCCGTGGCATTCGTGCTCGCCTCCCTGGGCAAGAACTCGACGATGCCGGCGACGCTGGTGCCGTTCCTCATCGCGCTGTTGGGCATGCTCATCGCCGCTCACATCGCGACGCGCCTGCTCGCCCGCGGCGCCGACGGC
>JANONE010000309.1:0-4546 GCA_031420675.1 Ilumatobacteraceae bacterium
CGCCACGCGAGACATGACGCCATTCTGCCACGGGCAACCGGAATGCGGAGCCTGTTGTCGAACCGACAGCGGGGCAGTGGACCATCAGGGACGGCTCTCGAACCCCCTTCTGTCATTCGTGCAGACGGTGGCACTGCTGCCTTTGCTCATGCGCCGGCCCGACCGTCCGCCGATCCGTCGTCCCGGTCGGCAGGCCCAACGCCGGCTTGAATCATCTGAGGTCGCGGCTCTCATCCGCCAACGAACCGCCGGCGCAACCATCGCAGCCCTGGCCAGCGAGTTCGCAATCCATCGCACCACCGTGATCGGGCACCTTCAGCGAGCCTCGACCAAGCCGACGAGCCCTCGAAGGGGCCAGTCGCGTTGACGGTCACCACCAGCACCGGCCGGTCACATTCGGGCTGAATCGCGCCGAACTCGGCCCCGGGCGATCAGTCTTCGAGCACGTCGTCAGCCGCCACTAGGAGCTGGGATCTGAGCGCAGGAACGTCGTGATCGACCACTTGGCCGATGACGTCCTGGTCGATGTGGAAGTACGCGTGTGCCAGGATCACTCGCGTGCCGATGATGTCGCGCCAAGGTATCTCTGGATGAGCTTGGCGCGTTTCGTCAGAGACGTGGGAGGCAGCTTCGCCAAGGACCTCGATCCAGCGTTGCGCGGCCGCCTGGATCACTGGGTCGCTGGCCAGCGCAGCGCGATCTGACGCATACCGGATCAGGAGGTCGCACATCTCGATCATGTCGAGCAGGCGGTCTCGGTCGCCCCTCACAGCTCGATGGCGTCGGCCAGCACGCGCTCGGCAACCCGCGGACGAAGCCCAGCTTCAGTGACGACATCGACGTCATGACCGAGCAGATCGCGAAGATCCATCAGCAATCCACCGAGGTCGAACAGCCCCCGACTCGACTCGAGATCGACAAGGAAGTCGATGTCACTCGCTTCGGTCGCGTCACCCCGGGCCACCGAGCCGAAGACCCGGACCCGCGAAGCACCGCGGGCATGTGCGATGCGGAGGATCTCGCTGCGACGAGACCGCAGGTCGGTCAACACCGGGACGGCCATTGCCCGAAGGATACCCCGGACCTGGAACGCCCGCGGGGAATGAGCTCGACCGTTGCCGAATCCACAGCGGGCGAGTGGACCTTATGGGACGGCTTTCAAACCCTCCCGAACCGCTGAAAACCGTTACTGAACAAGGGGTCCCTGGCAACCGTAGGAGCCGGCAGCGGCGCTCCAAGCAGCCGATGCACTCCCCCACCAGCTCCGAATCGGCCGTTCAGGAGACTCCGGGACGGCTTTCAAACCCTCCTCGGCGAGCGGTCCTGCGACGCCTCGACGACATCGAGATCGACGACCTCGCCTCCGCATACCAGGCAGGGCGCACGTTGGCCGATCTCGCCCGCAAACATGGCATCCACCCGCGAACCGTCGCAGCACACCTCGCCATACGCGACGTCCCGCGGCGAGTGAACCACCGCAAAATGAGCGCCCACGACGTCAGCGAAGCAGCCCGTCATTACCGCAACGGAGACTCCCTCGCCACAGTCGCACTGACGTTCAACGTCGACGCCGCGACGGTTCGTCGCGAACTCCACCGCGCGGGCGTCACCATCCGATGCCGACGTGGATGGCTTTGAGAACCTCCATCAGGCAGCGTTCGGTGTATGCCAGAGCCACACACGATTGAGTGCTCGACGACGCCCACAGCGACATCGTCAACTGGCTCAACGACCGCTACCTACACAAGGCTGCACCCAAGTCCTGCAAGTAGGAGCACGACTTGGTTACCGGGGACCAGTCAACCATCGTTCAGCCACAGCGTCTCCGCCACGTCGATGGGAATCGACGTGGGTACAACCGACGGCGGAGCCCCTGTCGGCTACGTCCAGTCGTGCCCCGCGTCGATCTCGAGCGACACCAGCTCAACTGCCCCGTCTCGGCCCAGTTGACCGACGACGGAGTACGCACGCACGAGCACTCCCGTCGAGATCAGGACGCGGTAGTCGCGCCGCCCAGGAATGAGCTCGGGCAGATCATCGAAGCCAGACGCGAAGCGTTCGACGATCTCCAACAGCTCGAACGTCTGGAAGTCGTTTGTCGACGGCTCGCCGCTCGGTCCACGTTCACCGTGGAGTTGGCGATCAAGGTCCTGGAAGAACTCAAGCGTCGCGCGCACCTCGCGACGTTCACCGCTCACCCTCGCTGAGCCTCGGACTGAGCAATCCGCTGGTGAATCCTCGTTCGGACTCGCTGGATCAAATCCTGTGGTGCTTGGTCGAGATCGGTCACGACGCTGGCGTCAAAAAGTGCATGGCGTTCGGCCGGGCTGAGCTTCTCCAGTTCTGCTGCAGTCCATACCTTCTGTTCCATGCCGCGAACTCTACCTCGTTCGACGACCGACAGCGGTTTCAACTGCAAGCGGTGCTGGCTCCGCGTGGCAGGTCGGAAGTGCACGGGCCGGAAGCGCTGGGGACCGGACGGAGACACCTTCGACTCCTCTTTCAAACCCGGCCCTGACCAGGGATAGTGTTGTGAAATCGACAACAACGAGTGGGCGCAGAGGGACTCGAACCCCCGACTTCTTCCTTGTAAGGGAAGCGCTCTAACCAACTGAGCTATGCGCCCGTGAACGGGGATGCCCAGCTTACCTGCCGGCTTGCAGGCTCCCCCGGTTTCGCATGCTGCTGCAACGCCCGGAAGTTTCGTCGCGACTCGTGTCGCTCACATGCCGCGGCGCGAGGCGAGCAGTTGCGCGAGCAACTCGGGCGTGGCGGCGGCAATCGGCGTACGGCGAGCCGACGGCTCGAGCACCAGGAGGTCGCGTCCGTGGAGATCGACCACGTGGGCGCCGGCCTCGCGGCAGATCATCACCGAGGCCAGGTAGTCCCACGCGCCGTGGGCCTCCACCACACAGTCCACATAGCCGTCGAACACACCGGCCGCGACATGACACAGGTCCAGCGCCACCGCCCCCAACACGCGGCTCTGGCGGTAGCCCAGCGGGTGCGGCGGCAGGCCGTTGAGACCGACGATCGCGTCGGCCACATCGGTGCAGTCGGTGGGGCCGATGCGCACACCGTCGCACCACGCTCCCCCGCCACGCACCGCCCAGTAGCGCTCGCCCGTCGCCTGATTGGCCACCAGCGCAACCGACGGCCCGTCGGCATCCACCAGGCACATGGCGGTGGCGAAGTAGCGCACTCCGCGGCTGGCGTTGGTGCTGCCGTCGATGGGGTCGATCACCACCACCTCGCCGGTGCGGCCCGGCTCGAACTCGCTCTCCTCCGACAGCACGCCTAGGCCGGCACGGCGCAGGACGGCCAGTGCGGCATCGTTGGCCACCACGTCGAGCGTGTACTGACCGTCCCTGCGGCCCGACGGGCCGAAGTCGCGGACCTCGGCGAAGGCAGCGGCGACGGCGTCGGCCACCTCGTGCAGCAGGCTCAAACGATCAGGGTTCATGTGCTGCGCACGGTAGTGTCGCGGGCAGCCGCACCCGTGTACCAGGAAAGGATCGTCGTGGCCGTCATCGATGTTGCCGGCTTCGTCGCCGACCTGAAAGGCCATGCGGTCGACCACGGCTTCCATGTGCACGACGAGCGTCATTTCGTGGAGACGTACTCGCTGCGCCAACTGTGGGAGGTCGATCTGCACCCCGAAGAAGCGTGCAACGGCCCCATCGACCTGCACCTCTCGCTGGAGGTGGATCCGCGAGCCCTGCTGGGCTTCGAGGACGAGGTGGTGAAGCTCGACGACCCCGACGGCGACCCGCCCACCGGGTTCACCTTCCCGCTCGTCTTCACCTGGACGTTGCCGCCGCTGCCGCACCCGCCCGACCTGCTGGTGCTGGCCACCGAGCTCGCCGGTGTCGGCGGCATCTCGCTGCCGCTCGAGGTGTCGGCGATCGATTCGTTCGCCAGCGTCACCGACGCCCCCGAGCGCAGCCTGTCCATCCTGGCCCGTATTCCCGTCGACCTCGCCGATGTCTACCTGGCCGACGACAAGGCGTTCTGCGACACGTTCGACAAGTGTCGCGACGTCAGCCTGTTCGTGCTCGACTGTGCCGGCCGCTGGCTCGGCGACGACTGATCATCCCTCCACCCCGAGCACGGCGCGAAAGGCACACCAGATGCGAGTGAGCGAACTGATCGACATGCTGAAGGACCAGCCGCCCGATGCCGAGGTCGAGTTGGCTGTCGTGGCGCCGGTGGGCGACGACGAGGACGAGGACATCACCGTCGACCGCTACAGCGTGGAGGGCATGCTCCCCTGGCGCGACGAGGACGAGGAAGGCAACGACGAAGAGCTCGTCGTCTGGCTGGTCGGCGGCGAGGACGAAGACGTGGAGGCGTTCCTGGACGCCATCGAGCATCAGGACGACTGACACCACCTTTTAGCCCGCACCGTTTGGGTGTGCCTATGATCCGAGCGAGGTTCTCAGCCTGACGAGAGGAAGACGATGATGGACACTGCAACCACAGATGTAGCTCTGCTACGCGAGGAGATCGCTGCCCTGCGCAGGGAGATCACGGTGCTCCAAACGCA
>JANONE010000310.1:0-2496 GCA_031420675.1 Ilumatobacteraceae bacterium
GCGCCGGTGTCGATCAGGAATGCCGCGTGCAACACCATCAGCTTGGCCTGGTAGACCTCCATCGAGCTGTCGGCGATCATCCATTGGATGCCCTGCTTCTCGGCCAGCACGCTGCCGTGCGAGTACCGAACCAGCGACCGATCGACCATCATGTCGAGCGCGGTCTCGGCCTGTGCGATCCACCGCATGCAGTGTGCGAGGCGAGCGGGCCCGAGCCGGTACTGGCCCAGCATGTGACCATGACCGCGGCCGCCCAGCATGTTCTCGGCGGGGATGCGCAGGCCTTCGATCACGATCTCGCTGTGGCCTGTCGCGCCGTGCATTGTCTCCACCTCGCGCACCCGGTTCCAGCCGTCGCTGGGCAGATCTACGATGAACGCCGTGTTGGCTGCCTGGGGAAGGTCGGGGTTGTCCTCCGTACGACACACGAGAATGGCGAACTTGGCGCGGCGCGCGTTCGAGATGAACCACTTGTGACCGTTGGCCACCCACTCGTCGCCGTCCTGCACCGCCGTGGTCTTGATCAGCGTCGGGTCGCTGCCGGCGACCTCTGGTTCGGTCATCGCGAAGCAACTCATGGCGGTGCCGTCGCACAGCGGCTTGAGGTATTTCTCCTTCTGCTCGGGCGTGCCCCAGTGCAGCAGCGTATGCATGTTCCCCTCGTCAGGAGCCTGGCAGTTCAGCACCCACGGGCCCATGCTCGCCTTGGCCGCCTCGGCCTGCACCATCGCCAACTGCACGTGGCCGAGACCCATGCCGCCCCACTCCTTGGGCATGTGCGGCATCCACAGCCCGGCGGCGGCCGCCTGCTTGCGCATAGCGATGAGCGCCGAGATGTACTCGGCACGATCTTCGTCACGCAGTCTCGCCAGCTCCTCCTCGCCAGGCTTGACAACGTCGTTGACGAAGGCGCGCACGCGTAACCGGATCTCTTCCAGTTCCGGGCTCAGCGTGAAGTCGATGGCCATGCCGGTCTTCCTTTCGGTGACGATTCCCCAATGGTGCTCGCCGGTTCACTACACGCAGTATTGGCACGGCCATACTGGCGTCGTGTCATCGGCCGTGCCGGCGCCCCGGCCATTCGAACGATGGGCACCACGAGCGCGAAGAGCAATCGTGGGCCATCCGGCTGTCCGGCGACTCACGCTCGCGCATGCGCTCGACGATCTCGCTGACGGATTGATCAACATCTCGTTGCTCGGCTCGCTGTTCTTCAGCGTGTCGTTGGAAGCGTCGCGTGACCGAATTCTGCTCTACCTCGTGCTCACCGTTGCTCCGCTGGCCGTCGTCGTGCCCGCGATCGGTCCGCTGCTCGAACGCACGGTGGGCGGCTATCGAGCAACGCTGGTAGGCAGCCAGTTGGTGCGTGCCGCCACCGCATTGCTGTTGGCCGGCTCGCTGCAGTCGCCGGCTTTCTACCCACTCGTCTTCGTGGTGCTCCTCAGCCGCAAGGGGTACGCCCTGGCGCGCACCGCGTTGCTGCCCCACCTGGTCGTCGAGTCCGACCAACTGGCCGACGCCAGTGGGCACCTCAGCCGGGTCGGAACGGTCGCCGGCGGCCTCGGCACCGCCTTGGGGGGCGCCGCTCTTGCCATCTTCGGCGCCGAAGTGGTGCCGCTGCTTGCCGTGCCCGTGTTCATCGCCGCCGCGATCGCCGCCCACCGGATCCGGGTCGGTAACGACGACGGTTCGCACGACACCACCGCATTGCGCACGACCGTGCGGCCCGGGGTGCCATTGTCGGTGCGCCGCGCCGGAATCGCCGTGTGTGGCTTGCGAGCCTCGGCCGGTGCACTGACCTATCTGTTGGCGTTCGCCATCAAGCGAGGCGGGGTCGACAGGTGGGTCTTTGTCGTTGCGCTCGCCGCCGCCGGCATCGGCTCGTACCTCGGCACGCTGATCACCGGCGCGCTGCATCGCCGGCTCGGCTCCGACCAGGTGGTCGCGCTCGTGCTGTTGGTGCCCGGCGTGGTCACCCTGTTCAGCGTGCTGGCAGCCGGAGATCTCGGGATCGTGGCCGTCGCGTTCTCCATCGGCCTGGGCAGCAGCGTGGCGACGCGCACGATGGACGCCCTCTACGCGCAGGTGCCCGACATCGCACGCGGTCGTGCGATCTCCGGCAACGAGCTGCGCTTCCAACTCTCCAACGTGACGGGGGCGGTCCTCGCCGTCATGCTCACCCCAAGCCCAAAGGTGGGCTTCTTCGTCGTCGCCACCGTGTTGCTGGTGAGCGGCGTGTCGTACGCGTCGCAGAGCAAGCTCTCGATACGGCGGGGTGCCGGCGCGCTGCTGCTCGGCCGAACAAGGTACTCGCCGACGTCGCTGCTGCCTCGAACCCTGCTCGAAGAAGCCAAGCTCCAAGGGACACAGGGCTCAAGCCGCCTGGCCATCGTGACCGCGCAGGCGGCGATTCGTTCGGCTGTTGCGCAGGGTGCCGTCCCGCCTGTCGGCTGGCAGCGGTTGGAGAGCCTGGGCAATGACATCCTGGCGGGCACA
>JANONE010000311.1:0-2901 GCA_031420675.1 Ilumatobacteraceae bacterium
GCCTTGACCCGACTCTAACCAGCCTTCTGTGCACATTCCGTGCACATCGCACCCTGAACGGCCACGCTATGACGACGGCTCAACCACATCAGTCCAGGTCAGATGTGGTGCCCGGGGTGGGTTTCGAACCCACATGACCTCTCGGTCAGGGGGGTTTAAGCCCCCCGCGTCTGCCAATTCCGCCACCCGGGCGCTGTCGGGCGGGCCACGGCTCGCCCGTTGATGAGCTGCACGCTACTGGTGTACGTTCAGCGTCATGAGCCAAGAAATAATCGACCGATACACGCACCTCGTCAACCAGTTCGACGATCGCGTGCAGGCCGCTCCCGCCGACAGCTGGAGCAAGCCCGCCCCGTGCGAGGGCTGGACGGCCACCGACGTCGTCGCCCACGTTGCCGGCGGGATGAACCGCATCGCCGCCAACCTCACCGGTGGCGAGCAGGTAGAGACCGACAACTCTGATCCGGTCGGGTCCTGGAACGGTGCTCGCGATCGCGCGCTCGCCGCAGTGTCCACCGCCGACCTGGGCCAGACGATTCAGGGCCCGTTCGGCCCGCAGCCCGCCGAGCAGGTGATCGGTCGCCTGATGTGCACCGACGTGCTGGTGCACACGTGGGATCTCGCTCGCGCAGTCGGCGGCGACGAGCAGCTCGACCAGGAGGCTGTGGCGGCCGCTTATTCTGGCCTCAAGCCGATGGATGCGATGATCCGCATGCCCGGCGTGTTCGGCCCGAAGATCGAATCCGCCGAAGGCGCCGACCTGCAGACCGAGTTCCTGCAGTTCCTCGGCCGCACCGTCTGACGGCCCCGTCCAACGGCACACCGTCTTACAGCACGGCGTCCAACGGCACGGCGTGGCGTTCGTTGCCATGCTGCCGACGTCCTCCCCGGGCCAGCCGCCGCTACGGTGGCCGTCATGCGAGCGAGGCGGCGGGTAGCGGGCATCATCATCGTGACAGCGGCAGTCCTGGTCGCTGGCTGTAGCACCGACAGCGCCGTGTCGGTCAAGGACCGCACATCGGCGACCTCGCCCGACACTCCGCCCGACACCACCGACACCACCGACACCAGGCCCACTGACAGCACGCCCACCACTGACGCGCCGGCGGCGGGCGCCATTCAGTGGGGATCGTGCACAGACCCGCAAGCGGAGGACCCCGATCTCGAGTGCGCCACGCTCGTCGTGCCGCTCGACTACGGCGACCCCACCGGGGAGACGATCACAATCGCGCTCGTGCGTGTGCCCGCAGTCAGCGACCGGCAAGGCGCCGTGCTGTTCAACCCGGGAGGTCCCGGTGGCTCCGGTTTCGATCCGATCGCGGTCAGCGGGTCCGTCATCCAGAGCGAGCTCGGGTTGCAACAGTTCGACATCGTCGGTTTCGATCCGCGTGGCGTGGATCGAAGTGGTGGCATCAGATGCGTCGACGATGCCTTCCAGGACGCCCACCTCTACCTCGACGACACACCCGACACCCCCGAGGAGCAGCAGCTGCTCGACGAGGCCGACCAAGGGTTCATCGACGGGTGCAAGGCCAACTACGGCGACACGCTGAAGTTCTATTCCACCGCCAACACCGCCCGCGACATGGACGCCATCCGCGCCGGCCTCGGCGACGAGCAGATGAGCTTCCTGGGCATCTCCTACGGCACATATCTGGGCGGTGTGTACGCCAGCATGTTCCCCGACCGTGTGCGCGCGATGGTGCTCGACAGCGCTTACGAACCCAACGGCGACACGATCGAGGAGCAGTACCTCACCCAGCTCGTCGGTTTCGAGGGTGCTTTCAACGAGTGGGCGAAGTGGTGCCAGACCGACGCCACCTGCCCGTTCACCGCCGGCGACGTGGGTGCCCGCTGGGATGCCCTGCGCCTGCAGCTCGACGAATCGCCACTCACCAGCGACGACGGCCGCCAGGCCAACCAGAGCACGCTCGACGTGGCGACGTCGGCCGCGCTGTACTCGCAGAGCGAGTGGCCGGTACTGGCCGACGCGTTGGCCAAGGCCGAGGCTGGCACCGCGGCCGGCATCCTCGCGCTCGCCGACGGCTACAAGGGACGCAACGCCGACGGCACCTTCAACACACTCTTCCAGTCGATCGGCATCATCTCCTGTGCCAGCGGCATCAGCACCCCACCGCCTACCGACCCGGATGCGTTGCTGAAAACGATCAAGGAGCAGGCGCCGCGTTTCGGCAAGGACATCACGATCGACGATCTCGTCGGCGACAACGGCGACGTCGACGGCTGCGGACAGCTCACCGGCAAGACCGACGTGGCGTCGCTGGACTACGCGGGCAAGGGCCCGATCGTGGTGGTGGGTGGCGCCAACGACCCGGCCACCCCGATTCGCTGGGCCGAGGAAATGACCGCCGAACTCGGCCCTAACGCACGGATGGTCACGTTCACCGGCGAGGGTCACGGCCAACTATTGGCCAGCACCTGCATCACCGACATCGAGGCGGCGTTGCTGGCCGATCTCACGCTTCCCGCCAAGGGCACGGTCTGCGACCCCGACCCGACGGTGGAGCAGCCCACCTGGTGGGGCAGCCTGGCCTTTCCGGCCGAGTTCAGTGACGTGGTTTCACTGCCCGCCGTCGGGGCCGCGTTGGGTCTGACCGAAACGCTGGGCTACGGCGAGACGCGCACCACCACGCTCGGTTCGCAGGAAGCAGCCGATGCGTTCGAGGCAACGCTCACCGACGCCGGCTTCCAGACGGCCGGCAACCAAGACCTGGGCATCGACGACACCGTGGAGACCGGCTACTTCACGCCTGAAGGCGATCTGTTGGTGGTGATCGTCATGGGTCCGGCCGCGTTCCTCACTGACGACCTGGCCAGCGCGAAACCCTCCGTGCCAGCCGACACGACCGTGGTGTTGTACTTCTACCTACCCCAGTGAGC
>JANONE010000312.1:0-2012 GCA_031420675.1 Ilumatobacteraceae bacterium
ATACGCGGCCAGCTCGCTACTGCCCATCGCCGACGAGCTGACCAGGCCGTTGCTGCTGATCCACGGCCTGGCCGACGACAACGTGGTCGCTGCCCACACGCTGCAGCTCTCCAACGCGCTGCTCGCCGCCGGCAAGCCCCATGAGGTGTTGCCGCTCGTCGGTGTCACGCACATGACGACTCAAGAAGTCGTGGCCGAGAACCTGCTGCTGCACCAACTCGAGTTCCTGCAGCGGTCGCTGGGCCTCCACGCCGGCCACTAAGTTGCGAGAACCATGCATCAGCGTCTGAAGGATCTGTACAACCACGTCTCGGTGCACGCGACCGCCGACCGCGAGCATGAGGCTGCCATCGAACTGCTGCTGCTCGTGATGATGTCCGATCGGCACATCTCGTCCGACGAGGTCGACGAGATCCGCAGCATCAGCGACGACTCCGGCTGGGAGACCGACACGTTCTCCTTCGACCAGTACATCGGGCAGGCTTCGGCCAAGGTGCGCGCCGCTCTCATCGAGCACACGGTGGAGGCGCTGCTCGACGACATCGATGGCCGCGTGGCCAGCACCGTCCTGCGCGCTGCGTTGTTCAGTGCCGCTCGCGACGTCGCCGGCGCCGGCGCCGACCGCCAGATAGACGCCGACGAAGAGAACATGCTCGGCCAGATCGCCGCCCGCTTCGACTGAGCGACGGCAGCGGAGGCTCCTGTCACTTCCGTCGGGCACTCGCGATTCGGTCGTGGCCGGCGAGGTCGGGTCGCACTTCCACCTCGTCCAGCCCGGCATCGGCCAGCACCCTCGCCACGGCCGCGCCCTGCCCCGTACCGATCTCCAAAATCAATCGACCGCCCGGCCGCAACCATTCGGCCGCGCCGACAGCGATCTCGTGCACGTGAGCGAGGCCGTGGTCGTCGGCAAAGAGCGCAAGGCCGGGTTCCCACCCACGCACCGACGCGTCGACGGCAGGGTCGTCGTGGGCGATGTACGGCGGGTTGGAGACCACGACGGCGAGCCGACCGCGTATGGAGCCCGGGAGCGCTTGGAACCACGAACCGTGCCCGAACTGGACCAGCGCGGCGGCCATGCCCAGCCCGGCGGTGTTGGCGCGCGCAACGTCGAGAGCATCCAACGACACATCGGTGAGCCACACCTCCGCCACACCGCGCGGCAGTTCCAGGGCGAGCGACAGACCGATGGCACCGCTGCCGGTGCCCAGGTCGGCCATCGGCAACGGCCGATCGACGAACTCCGCCACCGCCTGGCGAGCCGACGCTATTGCCAGTTCGGCCACCAATTCGGTCTCCGGCCTCGGGATCAGCACACGACTGTCGACCAGCAGGTCGAGCCGCCGGAACGACCAGTGACCAAGTACGTACTGCAACGGTTCGCCTGCCTGCAACCGCGCCAACATTGCATCGAGATTCGCCAGCGAACGTTCCGTGACCGGCTCGGCGAGCACTTCGAGGAACTCTCCGCCGAACGCGCCGCTCGCCTCTTCACACAGCCAACGGGCCTGTGGCCTGCCGGTCAGCGCTGCCGTGTCGTCCCACAACCGACGCCAGCAGATGGTGCCGTCGTTCGCACTCATGCGGTGATCAGTCCTCGCCGGCCAACTGGCGGGCTCGCACATCGGCCGTGAGGGCGTCGACGACCTCATCGAGATCGCCGGCCAGCACGTCCTGCAAGCGGTAGATCGTGAAGCCGATGCGATGGTCGGTGAGGCGGTTCTCCTTGAAGTTGTAGGTGCGGATCTTCTCGCCGCGCCCACCACCGCCCACCTGCGAACGACGCTCCACCGATGCGGCCGCCTGCTGCTCCTCCTGGGCCAGCTTCAGCAGCCGTGCGCGCAGCACGACCATGGCCCGGGCGCGGTTCTGGATCTGGCTGCGTTCGTCCTGCATCGTCACCATCACGCCGGTGGGCTTGTGCGTGATGCGCACGGCGGAGTCGGTGGTGTTCACGCTCTGTCCGCCGGCGCCACTGCTGCGGTAGACGTCGACCTCCAGATCCTTGTCGT
>JANONE010000313.1:0-2536 GCA_031420675.1 Ilumatobacteraceae bacterium
AGGGGCCGTGGCCGCGCGCGACCAGCGTTCGATGCGATCGATGCCCACCCGGCTGGCTACGACGAGCAACTCGTCGCCACATGTCGTGTGGCCGCCGAGGACCACGTCGGGTCGCTCGGGCACCACCGTCTGCCACTCGGCGGGCGCTTGCAGGGCGGCCCGGACAACGCGGCCATTGGGCGCATCACGGGTGGTGACGCCGACCAGCCACTCGCCGTCGAAGTGCAGGCTGGTCTGTGCGTCGACGCCTTCGACTACGGAGGTCCACGCCCCGGTGGTGGTATCGAGCAGGTGGATGTCGACCTGCGTCCACTTCACCATCACCTGCACCAGCACATAGCGGCCGTCGCGGCTGATCGTGACGTCTGGCCACGACTCAGGGGTGGGCTGGCGATCGTAGGCCACCTTGTCGTCGGCGTGATCGGCGCCGACGACGTGGAAACGGATGTGGCGGTGGTACTCGTCGCCCTCCGGATACACCGCGTACCAGAAGCCCGAATGGTCGGGCAGCCAAGCGATGCTGGCGGCCCGCGTGTTGGGGATGCGCTCATCGAGGACGCGACCGCTGGCAACTTCCATCACGTGCAGCACGCTGTTCTCGGTGCCGCCCTCGCTGAGCCCGTAGGCCACGAACAGGCCATCCTGCGACGGCTGGAACCAGTCGATGGCCACCGCCGCGTCGAGGGCGAGCGCTGCCGGGTCGAGCAGGGTGCGAGCCGGCATGGTGGCGTCGGTGGCGCTACGCAGGACAAGCGAGAACTGGTCGGCGCCGGCTGCGCGTTCGAGCACGAAGAGGTGATCGCCGGCGACCGTGAGCGCCAGCGTTGTGGGCAGCGCCGTGAGCGCGGAGAGGCGCTCGTGCCACCGGCCCCAGGTGGGCCGAGCAGCGAGCGCCTCGCACGTTCTGCGGTTGTGTGTTGCCACCCATTCGGCGACTTCCGAGGATTCGCCGTCCTCCAGCCACCGATACGGGTCGGGCACCTCGACGCCGTGATAGACGTCGGCCTCCGCACCTCGCCGGGTGGCGGGCGCAGGGGCTACAGGTGCGTCAGCCACGCCCCATGTTCGGACGCTTGCCGTGGTTGGCCTTGCTGCGACGCAGGCGCGCCTTGCGCTTCTTGGTCTTCTTCGACATAGCCCCCGAGCCTATCGGGGCGACCCCTACCTCCCCACCGGCTCTCCCGGGACACATGTCGCCTACCGACCCGGTTCTGATCGCTACTCGCCCGCCACCCAGGCCAATAGTTGCTCGACCGGCCAGGTGTTCAGCACTCGCTCCAGAGGGACACCCACCTCCGCTGCGCGGTTGCAGCCGTGTGGCTGCCACTCCAACTGCCCGGTGGCGTGGGCGTCGCTGTTGATCGCGAAGTAGCAGCCGTACTCGATGGCCACTTTCAGCAGCGGTCGGGGCGGGTCGAGCCGCTCCGGCCGGCAGTTGATCTCGACGGCCGTGTGGAATTGGGCACAGGCAGCGAACACGTAGTCGGGGTCGAACGACGACGGGTCACGCTTGCCGATCAGTCGGCCGGTGCAATGGCCGACGATGTCGACGTTGGGGTTGGCGACGGCGCGCACCATCCGCTCGGTCATCTCTTTGCTGCCCATGCGCAACTTGTTGTGCACGCTGGCGACGACGACATCGAGCTGCGACAGGATCGTGTCGCCGTGGTCGAGCGTGCCGTCCTCCAAGATGTCGACCTCGATGCCGGTGAGGATGCGGAACGGAGCGAGCCGCTCGTTGAGGGTCGCCACGTCGGCCAGTTGCTGCCCGAGGCGTTCAGCGCTGAGCCCGTGGGCGATGGTGAGGCGCGGCGAGTGGTCGGTGAGCACCATGTATTGATGGCCGAGGGAGATCGCGGTGCGAGCCATCGCCTCGATGGTTGCACCGCCATCGCTCCAGCGGCTGTGCATGTGTAGGTCGCCCCGCAGGGCTTCGCGATAGATGGCACCGGCAGCGGTGATCGGCACCTGGGTCTTTGCCTCGAGGTCGGCGAGGTAGGCGACTTCCCCACCGGCCAGCGCCTGCTGGATCACCGTCGCCGAGCTGTCACCGATGCCGTCGAGGTCGGTGAGCGTGTCGGCTCTTGCTCGCTCGGCGAGTTCGGCGGCCGGCAGGGTGCGGGTGACTTCGAGTGCCCGCACGAACGCTTTGGTCTTGAAGCCGGAGTCGTGGGCGCGATCAAGGCAGTGCACCACACGTTCGAGGGCGTCAACCGGCGTCACCCTCGCGAGTGTAGGCCGGCTGATCGCAGCGACGGAGGGTGCCCAGCAGGCCGATCCCGCCCACCAGCAAGGCGGTGGCCAGGTAGGCGATCCCTCCGTCGCCGCCGCCCGTTCGAGGCAGCGGCGGGGGCGTCCGAGCCGCTTTCGTGGGCGGGATGGTCGTCGGCGGGATAGTCGTGGGCGCAGGAGTCGTCGTCGTCGAGTCCGACGTTGTCGTCGTCGTTGTTGCCGCCGTTGTCGTTGTCGTTGTCACTGTCGGTGTCGTTGTCGGTGCTTCCGATGCGACCGAGGTCGGCACTTCCGCCACCACCCG
>JANONE010000314.1:0-2130 GCA_031420675.1 Ilumatobacteraceae bacterium
GTTCTGCCCGGTGCTGAGTCCATGCCTCCTGGACGTACTCGTACATGCGCACCGCTGCGTGTGAACGGTCAGGGATTGTCATCGGGGTTTGACGGGCCAATGGCATTCCGCCGGTCAGCAATGTCCGGTTTCCGGTCAGCAATGTCCGACTGCAATCGGCGGCCGGCCGAAAAGTTCCAACGACACGACGAGGTGGCCCCACGGGTCTCCTCGTCGCGGTTTATACAGATGTCGAGCGCGACCCTCGTGGCCGATTGCCTCCAGCGCGAGCTTGCCTCAGGATGAGCCCACCTTGCGAACGGGCGCCATCAAGGGCAATCTGCTGGCATCGAACTCTACAAGCACCGACGCCCCAGATGAAGGCGAGGCGATGTGTATCAATCGTCCTCGCGGGTGTATTTGTGCTCGTCGGCGGAGCGTGCTCGTCTGCACCGGAGTCGTCATCGTCGCCGACTGCGCCTGCTACATCGACGACCACGGTGACGTCCGAGACCCTCGTGACGGATACCGTGGCTGCCACTACCGCAACGATCACAGCGGCGACCGAGTCAACAGCGGACGGCGTCCTCCTACCCGATCGGGTCGTGTGCCACACCCAGTATCGGCCCGATGTCAGCAGCCTCGATGGAGCCGAGGAACCCTCGCTGACAGTCGAGCGCGATGACTACTTTCCGTTTGAGATTGGCACCGTGGTGTTCGAAGCCATGACGCTGTCAGCCACGTTCGTGGGCGACGTCCCCGACGGACGCAGCGTGCACATCGTTGTGACGACCGCGGGTGGCGACGAGAGTGTCTCGGTCTTGTACCAAATCGGTCTCGACTCGATCGACTTCTCCGGTAGTCAAGGCTTCACTGGGCTGCACTATGTCAACAGCGGACCTGCACAGCTGCAGTTCTGGTGCACTGCGGAATAGACGTAAGTCGTCTGACCACGCGTGCCTGCCGATCTGGACGGAGCTACCCCTGGCAGGTGCGTTTTCTGTAACACGGCACCTGCTGAATCCGCTACGAGGCTTGTTCACGTCACTTCTGAAGTGGGCAGAGCTTGCGACGTGCGGTCTCCGTTGGGTGGACATTGGATGACCGTTTACATCAGCTGCAGCCGCTGGTGCTGCCGCAGCTGGGGCAGGCGTGGCAGCTACCGGCGCGGATCATCTGCACACCGCACTGCATGCACATCGGGGCGTCGCTGTGGCGCACCGCCGGCTTGGTCGCTGCCGGCCGCACCGCACCGCCGGGGTTGGTGACATCGTTGTTCGGAGCGGCCGGGGCAACACCCAACTCCATCTGCGCGATCAAGTCTTCTGCGGACGGAATGCTCTTCGGATCTGACGCCACATCGGAGCCGGTGCGGGTCTCCCACACGCTCTCCTCCACGCCGGGCAGCGTGGGCTGCAGCCGCTCGTCGATGGTGAAGATGCCCAGCTCGGCGCGCTGGTCGTAGGTCAAGTACTCGAGCGCCAGGCGGCGGAACAGGTAGTCCATGATCGACGAGGCGAAGCGGATGTCGGGGTCGTCGGTCATACCGGCCGGCTCGAAGCGCATGTTGGTGAACGCCTCCACGAAGGCACGCAACGGCACGCCGTACTGCAGGCCGTAGCTGATGCTCTTCGCGAATGCATCCATGATGCCGCTGAGTGTGCTGCCCTGCTTGGAGACGGTGAGGAAGATCTCGCCCGGCTGGCCGGTGTCGTACTCGCCGATGGTGGCGAAACCCTTGCAGTCGGCCACGCGGAACTCGAACGTGCGGCCACGGCGGCTGCGCGGCAGCTTCTGGCGGATGGGCTGGTGCACGATCCTCTCGACGATGCGCTCGACCACCTGTGTGGCGGCCCCGGAAGCCACGATGGCACCCTCGTCGTCTTCCTTCTTGGCGTTGCTCAGCGGCTGACCCACCTTGCAGTTGTCGCGGTAGATGGCAACAGCCTTCAGGCCCAGCTGCCACGACAGCAGGTGCAGCGCTTCCACATCCTCCACCGCCGCATCCTCGGGCATGTTGACCGTCTTGGAGATGGCGCCGGAGATGAACGACTGCACGGCGCCCATCATGCGCACATGCCCCTCGTAGTGGATGGTGTTGTCGCCCATGCTGCAGGCAAACACGGCCACATGCGACGCGGCCAGGTGCGG
>JANONE010000315.1:0-6374 GCA_031420675.1 Ilumatobacteraceae bacterium
GCCGCTGCGCCGCAGGCAACGCCGCCACTTGCCGAGGCCGCGGTGGCGATGGCCCCGGCAAAACGGCTGGGGTTGGTGGCGCCGGAGAACTTCCCGATGGCGACCAGCCCGCGGTGCGAGATCCTCAACAACTTCGGCGACGGGCGCAGCGGCGGGCGGGCGCACGCCGGCGTCGACATCATGGCGACGAAAGGCCAGGAGGTGTATGCGATGGTCGACGGCACGCTGACGGTGCAGGTCGTCGACGGCAGCGGCCAGTCGGGCGCCAGCGTGTCGGGCAACCTCTGGCAGCTCACCGCCAGCACCGGCGGCACTTACTACGTGTATGCCCATCTGTCAGCCTTCGCGCCCGGGCTGGCCAAGGGCAGCAAAGTGTTCGAAGGGCAGCTCATCGGCTACGTCGGCGACACCGGCAACTCGGGCCCGGGCAACTTCCACTTGCACTTCGAGATCCATCCCGGCGGCGGCAGCGCGGTCGACCCGTTACCGCTGCTGAGGCCCGTGCCGAGCGCCTGCAGGGTGGGCGGGTGAGCTCGTGAGCGTTCCTGTTGCACTCGACGACCTCGGCGCCACGCTCGCGTCGTACCCGTGGGGCTTCTTCGTCACGGTCGGCGACGACCTGCGTGCACATTCGTTGGCCGTGCCCACCCGGTTCCGTGACGGCGCGCTGCATGCGTCGGTCGGTCGGTCGACGCTGGCGAACATCACTGCGCGGCCGGACGTGACGATGGTGTTCCCGCACCCCACGGCCGGTGAGTACAGCCTGATCCTCGATGGCGTTGCGGCGGTGGTGGTGGACGACACTGTGGTCGGCGACGCTGTGGTGTTCACGCCGTCGTCCGCCGTGCTGCACCGCCCTGCCATTGCGACCTGACTCGGCTTCGTCGCGGCCCGGTCAGCCGACGTCGCGCAGGTCGAGACCGAAGGTGGCCCGGAACGCGTCGTAGTAGGCCTCGTCGTCGTCGGTCACACCCAGCGCTGTCCACTCTTCGTCGGTGATCGCCGCCCGACCGTCGATCAGCTCTTGCGCACCCCAGCTGACCGCGTAGCGGAGTTGGGGTTGCTCGGTCGTGACCGCGTGATGGATGAGCTTGGCGACTTCGAACGGGTCGGTGGCATGCGCGAGCCCTGCTGCGTACATCTGGAACATACGTCGATACGCCGCGTCGTAGGCACCGCTCTGGTTCGGCGCTTCCAGGTTCTTGGCGAATATCGCGCTCTTGGTGACGCCCGGTTCGATGATCACCACGCGCACCCCGAACGGAGCGACCTCCTGCGCGAGTTCTTCACTGAGTCCTTCCAGCGCCCACTTGGAGGTGACGTAGGGGCTCTGTGCGAGCGCAGCGATGCGGCCGACCACCGACGTGATGTTGACAATGGCGCCGCGGCCGCGCTGGCGCATGCCGGGGAGGACTTGCTGAAGGCAGCGCACCGCGCCACAGAGGTTCACGTTCATCACGTCGAGGTGCACGCTGGCCGGGCATTCCTCGGCGACTGCGTTGCCGCCGATACCGGCGTTGTTCACCAGCACGTCGACGACGCCCCCGGTGTCGTTCAGGATGCGGGCGAATCCGGCGCCTACCGACTCGTCCGAGGCGACATCGAGCTCGACCAGGTTCACCTCCACCCCGGCAGCGGCCGACATGGCCAGCAACTTGCCGGCCTTGTCGAGGCTGCGCACGGTGCCGTACACGACGTGCCCCTGCGATGCGAGATGGATGGCGGTGGCGCGGCCGATACCGCTGTTGGCGCCGGTGACGACGGAGATGGTGCTCATGACCGGCGATCGTAGGCGGCGCTCGCGCGCAAGACCTGCGGTGGTGCATGGCGACCCCTCAGGCGGCAGCGTCGGGTGCGTCGGCGATGTCGGCGATGTCGGCGCCGTCGTCGGACCAGTGCTGCGCCTGGGGTTCGAACTCGTCGAACCAGGCCGGGTCGGGGTCGCAGCCGATGGCCAGGCTGCGCACCGTGTCGCCATCGGTGAGGATGACATCCAGGAGGAGCAATCCTTGCGCCATGTGCGCGCGGCGCAGCGCTTGGTAGCCGCGACGATCCTGGCTGGTGGGCGGGCCGGTGTTCACGTGAGGTTCGATCACGATGCACATCGTCTGGCAGAACGGCGCCTCCACCCCCGGCAGTGCCGTCATCCCGACGAGCAGGCCCACCTCGGCAGGTGGGTCGAGCAGGAAGGCGGTGACGCGGCGCCTTTCGTCCATCAGCACCAGCACCTCGTGGTGCACCGGAAGCTCGATGACCTCGGCGGCGAGCATGGCCGCCTCGCCGAAGCCGGCGATGATGATCGGGTCGTCGGGATCGGGGTGGCAGATGCTCCACTGATGTTCGCCCGATTCCAGGCGAAGTACAGGATTTCTGCGACGGGACACGCGAAAGCGCGGTGTGAACGGCATGGTTCCTCCGAAACGAGGAGAGTTGAGTTCCGGGGGGAAGCCGTTCTTCGGGAGACTATCGGTGCCTCAGAGCAGTTGCGCCACGTGTGGCGCGATCTCCTCGGCCGTCACCTTCGGTGCGAAGCGCTGCACCACATTGCCGTCGCGATCGACGAGGAACTTCTCGAAGTTCCACGTGATGTCGCCGCCACCGGTCTCGCTGCGCAGCCATTGGTACAGGTCGCACGCTCCATCTCCGTTCACGTCGATCTTGGAGAAGATCGGGAAAGTGGCCCCGTAGGTGGAGGTGGCGAACTGGAGGATCTCGGCGTCAGTGCCTGGTTCCTGTGCGCCGAACTGGTTGCACGGGAAGGCGAGCACCGAGAACCCTGCTGCTGCGTTGTCTTCGTGAAGCGTACGCAGACCTGCGTACTGGCCGGTGAGGCCTCAATTGGTAGCGACGTTGACGATGAGGCATACCTTGCCGCGCAAGACGTCGAGGCTCACCTCTTCACCCGTGATGGACCGCATGCTGAGGTCGTACATGTGTGACATACCTGCACTTTACTGGTCGCGGTGATGCCACCGTTGGGCGAAGCGGCTGCCCAGCTCCAACAGCGGCCACGAAGCGGCGATGAAGGCTGCGGCGACCCCGTACGCCCACGCTGCCGTAAGCGGCAGCTCGAACCAATCGCGGCTCCACGGCATCACGAACGCGAGCGCGAACAGGCTGACCATGCTGATCACCAGCGCGGCTCGCAACCGGTTCAACGGGCGCGCCACGCGGTACAGGTTCATCAATGCCACCGACCCCGCAACCAGCACTGCAACGGTACGCGCGTGATCGGCGTCGATCGATTTGTCGAGCTGCACGATCGCGAACACACCCATCGTCGCACCGGCGATCACCACGCCGGCCGGCACGGCCTTGCCCAGCACGCGTCGCAGGAAGCCTTCGCTGACCCGCGCGTCGTTGGGTTCCAGTGCAAGGAAGAACGCCGGCACGCCGATGGTGAACCAGCTGAGGATCGAGAGGTGGATCGGGCGCAGCGGGTAGGCGAGGGCGAACACCCCGGTGAGGATCGACAAGATCACCGAGTAGGTGGTCTTGGCGAGGAAGAGGCTGGCGACGCGTTCGATGTTGTTGATGACCCGTCGGCCCTCGCCGACCACCGCAGGGAGCGCCGAGAAGTTCGAGTCCATGAGCACCAGTTGCGCCACACCACGAGTCGCTTCGCTGCCCGACGCCATCGCCACCCCGCAGTCGCTGTCCTTCAGGGCGAGCACGTCGTTGACGCCGTCGCCGGTCATCGCCACCGTGTGGCCGCGGGCCAGCAATGCCCGCACCATTGCACGCTTCTGGTGCGGGGTGACGCGGCCGAACACGGTGCCGTTCTCGATCGCGTCGGCGAACTCCTCACTGCCATCCGGCGGCAGCGTGGTGGCGTTCACGTTGTCCTCCCAGCGGGCCAAACCGGCCCGGCGGGCGACCGCGCCCACCGTCACGTTGTTGTCGCCGCTGATCACCTTCACGGTCACACCCTGGTCGGCGAAGTACTGCAGGGTGGCGGGCGCATCGGAGCGTACGACGTCCTCCAACAGCACCAGCGCCACCGGGTGAACCGTCGGCAGCGTCGCATCATCTCCGTCGGCGAAGGTGCCGGCGGTCTTGGCGAGCACGAGCACGCGCTGGCCCAACGCTGCGTGCGTTTCCACTTGCTCCTGCAGGTCGCCGGTGTAGGCGGTGGTCAGCACGTTCTCGGGTGCGCCGAGGACCCAGCTGCCGTGGTCGGCGAACGTCATGCCGCTCCACTTGCGCGCCGAGGAGAATGGCACCCGGCCGGTGACGGCCCAAGTCGTGGCCTCGCCGAAGTGCGCGTTGAGCGCTTTCGACGTCGCGTTCGGATCTGGATCCAGCTGGGCGAGCGCAGCCAGCGCGGCGTCGATCGCAGCAGCATCTTCGTCATCGATTGGTTGCACGCCGCAGACCGCGAGCGATCCTTCCGTGATGGTGCCGGTCTTGTCGGCACACAGCACGTCCACGCGGGCGAGCACCTCGATGGCAGGGAGCTCCTGTACGAGGCAACGCTGGCGGGCCAGCCGCACCACACCGACGGCGAAGGCCATGCTGGTGAGCAGCACCAGGCCTTCGGGCACCATGCCGACGAGCCCGGCGACGGTACTGATCACCGACGCCTGCCAGCCCTCGTTGCGGCGGAAGAACTGGCTGCTGGCCAACAGCAGGCCGACGGGGACGATCATGTAGCCGACCCAGGTGACGATGCGGTTCACGTCGTTGCGCAATGGCGAGTTGACGAGCGTGAAACGGCGGGCCTCCTCGGCCAACTTGGCGGCGTAGTTCTCGGCGCCCACCTTGGTGATCACCATGCGGCCGGTGCCGGCAACCACGGCGCTGCCGCTGAGTACGTCGTCACCCTCGTTCTTCACCACCGGGTCGGCCTCGCCGGTGAGCAGCGATTCGTCGATCTCCAGGTTCTCGCTGATCAGTACCGTGCCGTCGGCCACCACCTGGGCGCCGGCACGCAGCTCGACCACATCGTCCCGCACCAACTCGTGCACCTGCAGCGCCGCGACCGTCCCGTCGCGAACGGCCTGGGCCCTCGGGGCGTTCACCACGCGGAGCTGATCGAGCACCTTCTTGGCGCGCAGTTCCTGAACAACGCCGATCACGCTGTTGGCGATGATCACGCCGCCGAACATTGCGTCCTTCGGGCTGCCGGCAACTACGACCATCGCCGCGAGAACGCCCACGACCAGGTTGATGGGCGTGAATACGTTGCCGCGCAGGATCTGCCCGACGGTGCGGGTGGGTGCCGATGGGATGGCGTTGGTGAGGCCGCGGGCAACACGATCGGCCACTTCGGCACCGCTGAGACCGGAGGTGGGATCGGTCGTGCGGTGGGTTGTGGGGTCGGTCGTGCGGTCGGTCACCTGCCGAACCTACCCCGGCCGCCCCTCAACTTCTCGCTATGGCGAAGCTGTCAGTGAGCGGCAGGCGATGTGTGGCGCAACGTGCGCCGCATCCCGGGGAGCCGGGGTCAGCGACCGCGACGGGAGTAGCCGTAGCCGCCTCCGCCGAGCAGCAGAACGATGAGAACGATGATCAAGATGGTGGTCATGGTTCCGGGGTACCCACTGGTGGGCGTTGTGAAACTTTTATGGAACCGCGTGTGTTCAGTCGCGATTTCGCGGACGGTGCCGGATAAGCCAGCCGATGATCATACCGCCCACGGCTGCGGCGACGATGAGCACCCACATGGGTGCGTTGGCATCGCCGATTGCATATCCGATGCGCGCATCGTTCCTGTTGTCGAGCGCAACGATGACCAGCACGGCCAGGAGGGCGGCGACCACGATCAGGCGGATGATGCGACCAAAGTCGCGCCGGTGAACAGCAGCAGTGTTGCGGTCGACTTCGTCGCGATCGTTCATCTCGAACCTCCAGAGGCGTGTTGCGGGGTGCTACCCAACGACGACGACGCTCAACCCAGAAAAGCGTGGGATCTTGCTCCATGGCGCCGGGTTTGGCCGGACGGCATGTGGGGAACTGTGCAGCCATGAAAACACGACACATCCTCTCAGCCCTTTTCGTGGCGGCCATCGCCGTAGGCGGTTGTAGTTCCGACACTCGTCAATCCATCGCAACTGACCTGCAAACCGGCGCGACGGATGTCGGCGACGCCGTCGGTGATGTCACCGACGACGCGGCCGAAGCGATGGCCCGCAACATCGCGACTCAGCAGGGCGAGGAGCAGTTCAACAACGCGGGCCACACCCTCGATGGTCCGTTGACGTGTACTTCCAAGATTGCTGACGGCGTCGACAAAATCGCCATCGATTGCACCGGAACCACAAAGGAAGGTGGCGCGGCGGTGCTGACTGGCACCACCAGTGAGATTCCCGGAGCCTCGGTCGTCACGCTCGACGGAGAGTTCGTAGGCACCGTCGACGGCGAAGAGGTGTTCG
>JANONE010000316.1:0-35811 GCA_031420675.1 Ilumatobacteraceae bacterium
CGGCACCGTCGGTGTAGCGACGCATTGGACCGCCCCCGACCACCAGGAGATGTTCGACCTGTGGGAGAAGGGCGACACCGTCGGCGCGCGGCTGGTGAACAGCCGCCTGCTGGAGAGCTTCGCCTTCGAGACCGGCGACGACGCGCCGAATCCGATTCCCACCAAGGCGATGATGCGCCATCTCGGTTTCAACGTCGGCCAAGCCCGGCTGCCGATGGGCCCGGCGCCCGAGTTCGTGGACACGCGAGCACCGCAGGTGTGGGCGAACCTGCAAAGGTGGCGCGATGCGTTCCCCCAACGTCCAGCCGTCTGACCCCTCGCCCGTCACCGAACGAGGCCTTCGCTGATGGCGGCTCCCGTTCGTGTCGTCTTCCTCGGTGGGTTGGGTGAGATCGGCCGCAACTGCATGGTCATCGAACAGGGCAAGGGCGACGATCGTCGTCTGCTGCTCATCGACTGCGGCCTCATGTTCCCCGACGCCGACATGCATGGCATCGATCTCGTGCTCCCCGACTTCACCTACCTGCGCGAGAACGCCGACCGCATCGTCGCCGTCGTCGCCACCCACGGCCACGAAGACCACGTGGGCGCGCTGCAATACCTCCTGCGTGAGCTGAGCTTCCCGATCTACGGCTCAGCGGTCACCTTGGGCCTCGCCCGCAACCGCATCGAGGAGGCCGGCCTGCTGGGCCGCACCGAGCTGATCACGGTGCGCGATGGCGAGCGGCTGATGATCGGCCCGTTCGACGTGGAGTTCATCCCGGTCACCCACTCGGTGCCGCACGCACACGCGATCGCGGTGCACACCCCGCAGGGGGTCGTGCTGCACTCCGGCGACTTCAAGCTCGACCTGACACCCGTCGACGGCCGTCGAACCGATCTGGCGCGCCTTGGTCAGATCGCCGCCACCGACGGAATTCGCCTGCTGCTCGCCGACAGCACCAACGCCGAGGAGCACGGCCACGCGCCCAGCGAGTCCAGTGTCGGTGCGGTGCTGCGGGCGGTGTTCGCCGAGCAGAAGGGCCGGCGCATCATCACGGCCAGCTTCGCCAGCCACCTGCACCGCATCCAGCAGATCGCCGACGCGGCCATCGCCAGCGGGCGAGTGATCGCGACCCTCGGCCTGAGCATCAAGAAGAACGTGCGCCTGGGGCGCGACCTCGGCGTGCTGTCCATCCCCGAGGCCTCGCTGATCGACATCGAGGAGATCGACAAGTACCAACCCGGCCAGGTGTGCGTCATCTCCACCGGGTCGCAGGGCGAGCCGATGTCGGCGCTGGCGCTGCTGGCCCGCGGCGAGAGCAAGTGGGTGAAGGCCGGCGATCACGACACGGTCATCCTCTCCAGTCACGCCATCCCGGGCAACGAGAGCAACGTCAACCGCGTGATCGACGATCTGCTGCGAGCTGGGGTGGAGGTGGTGCACAGCGGTGTCGCCGACGTGCACGCCACCGGCCACGCGCAGGCGGACGAGCTGAAGACCTACCTGTCGCTCACCCGGCCGGAGTGGTTCGTGCCCATCCACGGCGAGTACCGTCACATGGTCGCCAACGCCAAGCTCGGCCACGTGATGGGCATTGCGAAGGACCACGTACTGGTCTGCGAGGACGGCGACGTGCTCGAGCTCACCGACGCCGGATTGAAGGCAGTCGGTCGTGTGCCCGCCGGGTACCTCTACGTCGACGGCATCGTCGGCGACGTGGGCCAAGGTGTGCTGCGCGATCGGCGTGTGCTGGCCGAGGAGGGTGTAGTGGTCGTGGTGGTGACGGTCGACATCGGGTCCGGCAAGGTGCTCACCGGGCCCGAGATCATCACTCGCGGTTGGGTGTACGCGCCCGAGGCGGAGGACCTGCTCGACGAGGCGTGCGATCGAGTGGCTGCCGTGGTCGAGCAGTCGCTGGCTGCGGGTGTGCGCGACGTGGATTCGCTGGAACGCGATGTGCGGCGGGCTGCGGGCAAGTTCGTGCACGAACGCACCAAACGCCGCCCGATGATCGTGCCCGTCGTAATGGAGACGTAGTGCCGCGCCGCCCGCGAGCGGTCGTCGTCGGTGGCGCGCTGCTCGTGGCCGTCGCCGTCGCCGGCTGCAGCGACGGTAGTGCGTCGTCCTCGACGCCACTCTCGACGCCACTGTCGACAGTCGAGGTCGCCCAGTCAGCGGTCGGTCCCGTCGGCGTCGAGTTGCCCATCATCGAACAGATCGACGAGGCGGTCGCCGCGCTGGATACCGAGCTGCGCGGGGCGCAATCCTTCTTCGAGATCAATGCGACCGCGCGGCTGGTGAACATGTTCGTGGCCCTCAACAACGGTGCGGTCGCGCAGCCATGGGTCTACCTCGACGGCACGCTCACCGCCAGCGAGGGCCAGCCCGCCAGCGGCGGCTCGTTCGAGATCGCAGCGGTCGACTTCGATCCGGAGGTCATCCTCTCGACAGTGCTCAGCGACCTCCCCGACATCACCATCGAGAGCTTCTACATCCACGGTGATGGGCAGGGCAACGTGTTGTACGGCGTGCTCGCCACCACCTCCAAAGGCGGCGGCTTGGATGTGATACTGGGCGCCGACGGCGCAGTGAAATCGGTGGATCCCGTCAACTGACCGAGCCACGGTGCGCGTACTGGCGAGCGCCCCCTTGGTACCGTGACACCAATGGTTACCTGGGGTCCGCCCAAAAAGCGCGTGAAGTCGTCCGTCCCTGCTCGGGGTGAGTCGTCGCGTTCGGGCACCACCCGCTCGGCCGGCGCCGGCTCGAAGGCCAATGTCGCGCTCCCGATGTCGCGGCGCGACCAAGCGTCTGCGGAACTACGGGAGGCGGTGCTGGGCCGCGAGGACGAGTTCGTCGGCATCGGGTTCATCGTCGCGGGCGTGCTGCTCGCGCTGGGCATCTACTTCAACCTCGCCGGCCCCCTCGGCCGCGGGATCGAGACGTTCGTCGGTTGGTTCACCGGGCTCGGCCGATTCATCGTGCCGGTCGCGCTGGTGGGCGCGGGCGTCGCCTTGGTGCACAAGGGCCGCAGCGGTCACCGCTTCCGACTGGCCATCGGCTGGGGGGTGGCCTCGCTCGCCATTCTCGGCATGCTGCACGTGGTGCGTGGCCCCACCAAGATCATGAGCGGGTTCGACACCTTGGGCCGCGCCGGTGGCTGGTTGGGGGCGCTCATCGGCGAACCGCTCCGCGGCCTGGCGGCCACCGGTGGCGCCATCGTCGTGCTCGCTGCCGTGTTCCTCGGTTCGGTGCTGGTCATCACGGGTGGCTCGCTGCGCACCGTTGTCGGCCAGGCTGCTCACGGCATGGGTGCCGTGGCCCGCCCACTGGGGCGCAAGGCCAAGCGGGTGTTCGCCGACATGGCCAGCCTGAAGAGCGATCGGCACACCGGCGCCGAGGCCACCGGCGAGCTGCCGCCGCCACAGCTGTACGACTTCGCGTCCGACGACGAGTGGGGCGACCAACCCGCGAATGGGAAGCGGCTGCGTGCACCGCGTCCGATGCTGGGTTTCGCGGCCGGCCCGCCAGAGCAGGAAGCGCTCGACCTCGGTCCCGGCGCACGGGCCGGGCAGTGGTCGCTGCCGCCGCTCAACTATCTCCCGCGCAGCACAGCGCAAACCATCAACAAGGCCGAAGTGGAAGCTCGCGGTCGCACCCTGGTCGATTCACTCGCCTCGCACGGGGTGGACACGAAACTGCTCGGCCAGACGGTGGGCCCCACCGTCACCCGCTACGAGCTCGAGCTCGGTGCCGGGGTCAAGGTTGCCCGTATAACCAGCCTGAATCGCGACATCGCCTACGCGATGGCGGCCACCGACGTGCGCATCCTGGCGCCCATCCCCGGCCGCTCGGCCATCGGTGTCGAGGTGCCCAACCACACCCGCCAACTGGTCAGCCTCGGCGACATCATGACGGCACCGGAGGCGAAGAGCTCCACCCACCCGCTCGACGTCGCGATCGGCAAGGACATCGCCGGCCGGGCCGTGTTCCTCAACCTGTCCACCACCCCGCACATGCTCATCGCCGGTACCACCGGCGCCGGCAAGAGCAGCGGCATCAACAGCATCATCACCTCATTACTCATGCGCAACACCCCAGAGCAGGTGCGTCTCATCCTCATCGACCCCAAGCAGGTTGAGATGGGGCAGTACACCCGGTTGCCACACCTGCTCACGCAGCCGGTCACCAACCCGAAGAGGGCTGCCAACGCCCTCGGGTGGGCGGTGAAGGAGATGGAACGTCGCTACGACCTGCTGTTCGAGGTCGGATTCCGCGACATCACCGGCTACAACGCGGCCTACGACCGTGGCGAGCTGCAGCCCGAGGCGGAGAGCGAGCAGCCGCCGTGCGAGCGACTTCCCTACATCGTGGTGGTGGTCGACGAGCTCAACGACCTGATGATAGTGGCGGCCCGCGACGTGGAGGAGAGCATCACTCGCATCGCCCAAAAGGCTCGCGCGGTGGGCGTGCACCTCATAATCGCCACTCAGCGGCCATCGGTGAACGTCATCACGGGTGTCATCAAGGCCAACATCCCCGCGCGCATGGCCTACGCGGTCAACAGCCTCACCGACAGCCGGGTCATCCTCGACCAGCCAGGTGCCGAGAAGCTGGTCGGCAAGGGCGACCTCCTGCTGTTGCCCGGCAACAGCAACGTCTCGCAGCGCATCCAAGGCTGCTTCGTCAGCGAGGACGAAGTGCGCAAGGTGGTCGCGCACTGGCGCCGGCAGGCACCGGAGGTGGTGTACGTCAGCGGCGTGGAAGGCGACGAAGGTGAAAGCCACATGGGCGCCGGCAACTTCGGCGGCAACGGTGCCGACGACGACGAGGACGAGGTGCTGATGCGCCAGGCGTTGGAACTGGTGGTGCGCAGCCAGCTGGGCAGCACCTCGATGTTGCAGCGCAAGCTGAAGGTGGGTTTCGCCCGCGCCGGCCGCCTAATGGATCTGCTCGAGCAGCGTGGTGTGGTCGGGCCGAGCGAAGGCTCCAAGGCCCGCTCGGTGCTGATGACGGTGGAAGAGTTCGAGCTGCTGCAGGAAGCACACCGCAACCGCTGAGCCGGTGGGCGGGGCTCTACCGCGCCTCTAGCCTGACGGGCATGGCCCAGCGCTTCTACGTCGAAACTTTGGGCTGCCCGAAGAACCAGGTCGACAGCGACAAGCTGATCGGCACCCTGCTGGCCGATGGCATGACGCCCACCGACGATCCGGGCACGGCCGACCTCGTGGTCGTCAACACGTGTGCCTTCATCGATGAGGCACGAAAGGAGTCGATCGACACGATCCTTGCCCTGGACGACCAGCGCAAGGACGGTGCCCGGCTGGTGGTCACCGGGTGCATGGCCGAGCGCTACGGCAGCGAGCTGGCCGATGCGCTTCCCGAGGTCGATCAGGTCGCGGGCTTCGGGGTGCCGGTGAACCTCACTGCCACCCGCGCCGGCAAACGCTCCATCGCCGTGTCCTCGGTGCCGATCCCCACACTCGACCTGCTCAACCTGCCGCGACCGAAGTCCTCCAGCCCGTGGGCGTACGTGAAGATCGCCGAGGGTTGCGATCGCAAATGCGGTTTCTGCGCGATCCCGTCGTTCCGCGGCCCGCAACGCAGTCGCGACATCGCGTCGATCCTCACGGAGGTGGACCAGCTCGAGGTGCAGGAGATCGTGCTCGTCGCGCAGGATCTGGCCAGCTACGGCAAAGATCGGCCCACCGAGCTCGGTGCGGGTTCGATCGTGCCGCTCGTGCGGGCGGTCAGTGCCAAGGCCGCGTGGACGCGTCTGCTGTACCTGTACCCCAGTGACCTCACCGACGACCTCATCGACGCCATATGCGATACCGGCGTGGCGTACTTCGACCTGTCGTTGCAGCACGTCAGCAAGCCGCTGCTGCGTCGCATGCGACGGTGGGGCGACGGCGGTCGTTTCCTGCGTCGCATCACCGACATCCGCGATCGCGAACCCGGCGCGGCGTTCCGCAGCAACTTCATCGTCGGCTACCCCGGCGAGACGGAGGAAGACCACGACCAGTTGCTCGCCTTCGTCGAGGAGGCCCAGCTCGACTGGTGCGGGTTCTTCGCCTACAGCCCGGAAGAGGGCACGTACGCAATGGGGCTCGACGGTGCGGTCGACACCCACCTGATGCACGAACGACTCGCCGAACTTCGCGAGATGCAGGACGGCATCACCGCCCGCCGGCGCGACGACCTGATCGGCGACACCATCACCGTTCTGGTCGATTCGCCCGGCGAGGCGCGCAGCACGCGAGAAGCGCCGGAGATCGATGGCGTCATCGAGGTGCCCGCCCACCTCGCCGTCGGCCAGTTCCACGAGGTGCGGGTGGTCGACGCGATGGGCCCGGATCTCGTGGCAGACTCGGGCTGATGCCTGTCGATCCGTCCGCCGTCAAGACCTGGGCCAATCTGGTCACGGTGGCGCGCGTGCTGATCGCACCGTTCATACTCGTGCTGATCCCCGACAGCCCCGGCGGGACGTGGCCGGCATTCGGGCTGTGGTTCGTACTGTGCGCCAGCGACGGCATCGACGGTTTCCTCGCTCGGCGGCACGGTGCCACCAACCTCGGAGCCTTCCTCGACCCGCTCGCCGACAAGATCCTCGTGCTCGGAGCAATGGTCATCCTCGTGGCCAACGACACGTTCTGGATCGTGCCGGTCGTCATCACCGTCGCGCGCGAGTTGATGATCAGCCTGTACCGCACATTCGTCGGCGCCAAGGGCGTGAGCGTGCCCGCGAGCAAGATCGCCAAGTGGAAGACGTTCGTGCAGCAGTTGGCGGTCGGCTTCGCGATCCTGCCGTTCACCGCGCTGGATATGAAGTGGTTGTGGAACGGGCTGTTGTGGACCTCCGTGGCACTCGCGCTGATCAGTGGCGGGCAATACGTCTACCGGGCCATCCACTCGCACCCCGAGACTGCACTCGAGCCTGCCCCCGACGTGGCGCCCAGCACCGTCGATCCGGCGTTGTGAGCCTGCATGCGTTGTGACGTCGTCGCCATCGGTACCGAGCTGCTGCTCGGCCAGATCACGGACACCAACAGCCAATGGATCGGCGAGCAGCTCGCCGCTGCGGGCATCGACTCGTTGCTGCAGGTGAAGGTCGGCGACAACCTCACCCGCATGGAGGCCGTGCTGCGAAGCGCGCTGGCCGACGCCGATGCCGTGATCGTGTGCGGTGGCCTCGGCCCCACGCACGACGACCTCACTCGCGAAGCGATCGCAGCGGTGATGGGTGCCGAGCTGCAACCCGATGTCGATGTCGCCGAGGTCATCCGCGAGATGTTCGCGTCGCGTGGTCGCCGCATGGCGGAGAACAACCTGCGCCAGGCACTTGTGCCGACGGGCGCGACCATCATCCCGCAAACCCGTGGCACCGCTCCCGGCCTGATCTGCCCGCTACTCGTCGCCGGTGCGCCGAAGGTGATCTACGCAGTGCCCGGCGTGCCGCATGAGATGAAGGACATGGTGCAACGGGCCGTGCTGCCCGATCTGCTGGCACGCGGGGGAGAGGCGAGCGTCATCGTCAGCCGAACGCTGCGCACGTGGGGCGAGAGCGAGAGCGGCCTGAACGAACGGCTCGACCCTTTGATCGCCCGCCTCGACGAGGTCGGCAACCCGACGCTGGCGTTCCTGGCCAGTGGGTGGGAGGGGATGAAGGTGCGCCTCACCGCCAAGGCGGCCGACGAAGCCGAGGCGCAGCTGCTCCTGGGCACGTGGGAAGCAGCGGTGCGCGCGCTGGTCGACGACGTCGTGTTCGGCGTCGATGAGGAAACGATGGAGTCCGTCGTATTGCAGCTGTTGCGTGAGCGTGGCTGGTCGTTGGGCCTCGCCGAATCCGTTACCGGTGGGCTCGTCGCCGGCCGCATCACCAACGTGCCAGGGGCCAGCGAAGTTTTTCGCGGCTGCATCGTCTGCTACGCGAATGACGTGAAGTTCGACCTCCTCGGCGTGCCGGCAGGCCCAGTGGTCAGCGAGGCCGCAGCGGTGGCGATGGCCCAGGGCGCGCAGCGAGTGCTGGGCAGCCACGTGGCGCTCTCGCTCACCGGTGTGGCCGGGCCCGCCGAGCAGGATGGCATGCCGATGGGCACGCTGTGTGTCGGTGTCGCGATCGGCGAGCACGTGCACGCGCGAACGCTACGCATGCCCGGCCAGCGAGAGCAGATGCGACAGATGAGCGTGATCAGCGCGCTGGATCTCCTCCGGCGGGCGCTGCTCGCGTCCTAAGCTGAGCGCCGCGCCTCCGTAGCTCAACGGATAGAGCAGCGGGTTTCTACCCCGTTGGTTGGGAGTTCGAGTCTCTCCGGGGGCACACAAGTGAAGAACCGGCATCCGATGCTGATGAACCAGCGACAATCATCAGGTCAATTTTTCATCGCCTGAGTGGCTGCTACGCTACTGTTCGTGACGGGAATTCGGGAACGCCGCCGCGCCCTCACCAAGGGTGAACGTACCAGGGAGCGTCTGCTGCGCGCAGGGGTGGATCGATTCGGGACCTACGGCTACCGGGCCACATCGGTCAGCCAGCTCAGCCGCGACGCGGGCCTCACGCCGGCCGCGGCGTACGCGTACTTCGCCGACAAGGAGGCGTACTGGCAGGCGGCCGTCGTCGCCGATCTCGATGCCCTCCGAGCCGAGATCGCGACCCAGGTGACGCACAGCGCACGACCCGTCGTCGATTCCATGATGGCGATGATCGAGGGCCTGCAGGTGCACCCCTTGGCGCGCCGTGTGATGGTGGAGGGTTCGCCGCCGGACCTCATGATGGTGCTGTCGCACCCGTTGTTCGCGAGCACGACGAGGCTGATCGCAGATGTCCTGGCAGCTCGCCAGGCGGCCGGCACACTGCCCGTGGATGCCACTGCCGAGAAACTTGCGGTCGGTATCGAGACCGTCATCTTCTCGCTGGTGCTCTCCGTGGTTCGAGCCGGCATGGACGGCGCATCCGACCGGGTTGACTGCGTGGTGGCGTTGTTGCAGGCGGCCGCCGGCGGACCACCGACTCCCGCGGAACGCCGACGATGACTGGCACTATCAAGATTCGACCAAGAACGCGCAGGTTGCGCCACTGCCTGCCGATGAAGAGGTTGTGAGCAACGGCGGCAGGAATCAACGGCGAATCGATCCCGTCAGCGGGTCGTGGCCGATGGTCCTCCTCGATCTCGTGGTGGTCGTCACCTTGGTGTCGTTGGCGAAGGCGGTGAGTGATCGGATCGGCAGCCCGACGACCCGTTGGGCTGCGTTCGTCGTGCTGACGGCGCTGCTGCTCCTTGTCCTCGTTGCGGTGCCATTGCGGGTCATGCTCCAGCGTCAGCGACGAGGCATGCGGCGAGCCACACAGTTGGCCCGCGAGCAGGCGGTGACCGATCCAGTGACGGGGTTGCTGAACCGTCGCAGCCTCGACGAGGCAGTCCACAGCCTGCTGCGCGACCGAGTGCCGTTCTCCGTGTCGATCTGCGACCTCGACGACCTCCAGGACCTCAACGACACAGAGGACCGCAACGACACCGACGGCGGTGACGATTCCTTGCGAGTGTTCGCCGACACCCTTCGCCACGTGGTGCGCAAAGGCGATTTCGTCGCCCGGCTCGGCGGCGAGCAGTTCGTGGTGGTCCTGCCCGAGTCGGTGAAACGACACGGCTTGGAAGTGCTGGAGCGGGCGCGCGTGCATCTGCGCATCCGTCTCGCCATCGACCCGGTCCCGGCGTTCACGTTCAGTGCGGGTGTCGCCGACACTGGCGAGATGAAGGGCTGGGCGCAGTTGCTACGGCTCGCCGACCAGCGCTTGCTGGCAGCCAAACGCGCTGGGCGTGATCGCGTGCTGGAACCGACAGCGCAGGAAGTGGCGTAGGGAATTGGGCTTTCTCGGCCTACCCTGGGGCAGTCCCCTGGGGGCTGAAACCAACCTGCGTGAGGTCGAGAGTGAAGTTCAAAAAGGGCGACACCGTCATCTACCCGCAGCACGGCGCATGCATCGTGGTGGGCACCAAGAAGATGGAAGCGTTCGGCAGTACGCAGGAATATCTCATCCTGCGCACGGTCATCAACGAGATGACGCTGTCGGTGCCGACATTGAAGGCCAGCTCAGTGGGCGTCCGTCCGCCGGTGAACCCGGAGGAACTGGAAGACCTCGTGTCGGTGCTCAGCAAGCCCGATCCGCGCGTGCCCTCCAACTGGAGCCGACGGTTCAAGAACCACCAGGAGAAGCTGAAGAGCGGCGACGTATACCAGGTGGCGGAGGTCGTTCGTAACCTCGCCGCCCGCAACCGCGATGCATCGTTGTCGGCTGCCGAGCGCACCATGTACGACCGGGCCCGCATCAACCTGATCAGCGAGATCGCCCCGGCCCTGAAGGTCAGTGCCGAAGAAGCCGAGCGCTACCTCGACGAGGCGCTCGCCAAGGGCGTACTGAAGCCTGCCAAGGAACCAGCCAAGAAGAAGGCCTGACGGCCTCGGGGGCGAGCCCTCGGCCGATGCATTTTGGCGGGTAGCCGAACATCACTGCCGCCGGTCTAATCTCACCGCATGGCTGAAAAGGGCACCCTCACTCGCGACGAACTCGAACATCTCATTCGCGACGGCGACATCGACACCGTGCTCATGGTGTTCCCCGATCTGCAGGGCCGCCTCGTCGGCAAACGCACCACCGGTCGTTTCTTCCTGCAGAGCGTCGCCGATGCGGGCACGGAGAACTGCGACTACCTCATCGCCTGCGACATGGACAACAACCCGGTGCCCGGCTATCGCTTCACCAGCTACGACCAGGGGTACGGCGACATGTTGGCCAAGGCCGACTGGAACACGGTGCGCGTCATCCCGTGGGTGGAGAAGACTGCGATGATCATGTGCGATCTGCTGAACGTCGAGAGCGGCGCGCTGATAGAGGTCGCGCCGCGCAGCATTCTTCAGGCGCAGGTCAATGCCGCGGCGGCGATGGGTTTCCTGCCGATGGTGGCCAGTGAGATCGAGTTCTACCTGTTCAAGGACACCTACGACGAGGCCCACGAGAAGGGCTACCGCGATCTGAAGCCGCATTCGCCGTGGCTGGAGGACTACCACATCCTGCAGACCACGAAGGACGAGTACATCCTCGGTGCCATCCGTCGCAACCTGGAGGCCGCCGGTGTGCCGGTGGAGTTCAGTAAGGGTGAAGCCGGTAGGGGCCAACACGAGATCAACCTCGACTACACGACGGCCGTCGAGATGGCCGACCGCAACAGCGTGTACAAACTGGCTGCCAAGGAGATCGCCCACTTCAACGGCCGGTCGGTGAGCTTCATGGCGAAGTACGACTTCAACGACACGGGTTCGTCGTGCCACGTCCACTCCAGCCTGTGGTCGATGGATGGCAAGACCGCCGTCTTCGACGATCACCACGGCCCGCACGGCATGAGCGAGACGTTCCGGCACTACCTCGCCGGCCAGATCGCGACGGCTCGCGAGTTCAGCCTGCTGTGGGCCCCGACGATCAACAGCTACAAGCGCTTCCAGCTCGGTTCGTGGGCGCCCACGGGTGTCGGCTGGGGCATCGACAACCGCACGCTCGGCTTCCGCAAGGTGGGTCACGGCAAGGGCACCCGCGTGGAGTGCCGCATCCCCGGCAGCGATGCCAACAGCTACTTCGCGTTCGCCGGGACGCTCGCCGGCGGCCTGTACGGCATCAAGAACAAGCTGCCTCTGGGGGAGGCCTACATGGGCAACGGGTACGAAGCCCCCGAGATCCCGCGCATCCCCTGGAACATCGTCGACGCGATCAACCTGTGGGAGGGCAGCACGATCGCCCGTGAGGCCTTCGGCGACGAGGCGCACCACCACATCCTCACCATGGCCAAGGCCGAGTGGGAAGCCTTCAACCACACCGTCACCGACTGGGAGTTGCGCCGCTACTGGGAACGCATCTGACGAAGTCGTGTCCCTCGGAAGAGGATGTCAGGTGTGGAACTCGACGAGGACGGGGAGGTGGTCGCTGAGGCGAACCCACCGTTCGCCTCCCTCGGGGGTCTGCGTGAGCGTAACGTGGGCGCCGTTGGGCACGAGCACGTAATCGAGCCGCCGGAACGGAGTGATCGATGGGTTGCTCACCGTGCCTCCCGGGTCGCTGAGGCCGACGGCGCGGAACTCGCGCAGCACCTCCACCTCGGTGTCGTCGGTCGCGTTCAGGTCGCCGGTCACGATGCACAGCGATGCCGAGTCGGCGCGAACACGATCGGCGACGCGCTGCGCCTGCGCAATCCGAGCGTCGGCGTCGTGGTTGGCGAGGTGGGTGTTGAACACTCGGAGCGAGCCGTCGTGCCGGGTGATCGTGGCTGCGAGCAGCACGCGGTGCTTGTAGGTCCACGTGCTGACGCCGGGCGAGAGGGTGGTGCGCCGACGGGCCGACACTGCCCACGGCGACATGATGCCGATGCCCTCCGCTCGCCACCACACCAGAGGTGAGTACGGGTAGTGCTTGCGTGCCCAGGCGTAGTGCCAACCCAACCGATGGGCAAGCTTGCGTATCTGCCGGCGCTGCACCTCCTGCAGCGAGACGACGTCGGGTTCCAGTTCGCTGATCACCGTCGCGATCTCAGCCAGATCCGGTTGGTGGGCACCGAGGACGTTCCACGTCAGCGCTCGCCACGTCGTCGAAGGTGCAGCCCCAAATGGTGTTGCCGGGGAGGGTGAGCCAGCCATTGGGGCCCAGTTTGGCCGATCCGCTACCGTGGCGCCATGAGTCGTCTCGCGGGCAAGGTCGCCCTCATCACAGGTGCATCGTCGGGTTTGGGTCGTGTGGGCGCGGAGCGCTTCGCCGCCGAGGGCGCGATGGTGGTCATCGCCGACATCACCGACGGCGACGAAGCCGTCGAAGCCATTGCCGCCGCGGGTGGCGAGGCCAGCTTCGTTCGCTGCGACGTCACCGACGAAGCCTCGGTCGAGAACGCTGTGAACTTCGCGGTCGACACGTATGGCGGCATGCACGTGCTCTACAACAACGCCGGCGTGATGCTGGGCGACGACGACAACCCCGTCACCACCAGCGTCGAGACGTACCAGAAGACGATGGACATCAACGTGCTGGGCACGTTGCTGGGCTGCAAGTACGCGATCCCCGCGATGCAGGCCTCCGCCAAGGAGGCCGGCGAGGCGGGCAGCATCGTCAACGTCGCGTCTTTCGTGGCCCACATGGGTGCTGCGACTCCGCAGATCGCGTACACCGCCTCGAAAGGTGCAGTGCTCGCAATGACTCGCGAGATCGCGGTCACCTACGCCCGCCAGGGCATTCGCGCCAATGCCCTGTGCCCGGGGCCGATCATGACCCCGCTGTTGGCCAAGTTCCTCAGCGACGACGCCAAACGAGACCGCCGGCTGGTGCACATCCCGATGGGTCGCTTCGGCGAGCCGATCGAGATCGCCAATGGCGCGCTGTTCCTTGCCAGTAACGAATCCAGCTGGATGACCGGCCAGTCGTTGATCATCGACGGCGGCATCACTGCTGCCTACGTCACCCCCGAGTGAGCGTGCTGTCGAACCCGACGGGTCTGCACGGGCCGGAGCACTCGGCGGGGGATCTCGACGAACGCGCCATCGCCTGGATACGTCATCGCATCGCCGGTTCGGACGTCGGCGTAATCGGCGACAAGGGCTGGCTGGACGCGAACCTGGCCGAGTCGCTGACGGACCAAGGGTTGGGCATCGATCGCGCATGGCAGATGTTCAGCGAGGTCGTGGCTCCGAACAACATCGGCCTCGACAGTGATCGCTTCCTCGCCTTCATCCCGCTCTCGCCGTCGGTGGCGGGCATCTGGATGGATGCCATCTGTAGCACGGCGAACTTCTCCGCCGAGTCGTGGCTGGAAGGGGCCGGCGCTATCGCCGCCGAGAACCAGGTGATCGAGTTGCTGATGCGCACCGCCGCCATGCCGGTCGGCGCCGCCGGGTGCTTCATGAGCGGTGGCAGCATCGGCAACTTGTCGGCGCTGGCAGTCGCTCGCGACCAGGCCGGTGGTCGCCGCACCGTGGTTGTGGCCGACACCGCCCACGCCTCGATCGACAACGCGCTACATCTTCTGGGGCTCGAGTTGTTGGTGGTGCCCACCGGGCCCGAGTGCCGTCTCACCGGCGAAGCCATCCGGGCGACGATCGGCGATCGCCGCGACATCGCGATCGTCGTCGCCGCCGGAGGCTCCACCAACGCCGGCGTCATCGACGATCTTGCCGGTTGCGCCGCCGCCGCTGAAGAACTGGGCGCGTGGTTCCACGTCGATGGCGCCTACGGCCTGACGGCGATGCTGCTCCCCGAGATGCGGCCGCTCTACGACGGCATCGAGCGTGCCGATTCATTCATCGTCGACCCGCACAAGTGGATGTTCGCCCCCGCCGGGTCGTGTGCCCTGGTGTACCGCCGGCCCTGGCTCGCTCGCCAGGTGCACACTCAGCACGGGCCGTACATAGAGATGATGCGCACCGACGACGAGGCGTACAACCCGTGCGATCTGGGTTACCAACTCACTCGTCGGGCAAGTGGCTTGCCCGTCTGGTTCGCGATGGCGCTGCACGGGCTCGACGCTCACCGCGATGCGATCCGGCACGGTCTCGTGCTGGCCAAGCAGTTGGCCGCCGCGATCGATGCCTGCCCGATGACCGAGTTGGTCATGCAACCCGAACTCGGTGTGGTGCTGTTCCGGCGCAACGGCTGGGGTCGTGCGGAGTGGGCCGACTGGTCCGCAACGCTCCTGCGCGATCGGGTGGCGTTCGTGGCGCCGACGACGTATCGCGGCGAGCCGATGGGCCGGGTGGTGTTCATGCACCCGCGCACGCCGACGTCGATCATCGATGAACTGATGGTCAGCCTCACAGCCTGAAGGCTCCTATCGAGGTGTCGGTCTCGGCCCAGCGCTGGGCGGCGCCGTGGTCGACCTCGATGGAGCGTGGCCGGCCGGCACACCCTGCGACCAGTGCCGGTCCGAGTGCCACGCTGCGGGTCCGAGTGGCAGCTGGCCGTGCGAGTGCCGACTCGCACCCCGGGATGGGAGTACCCACTCGGATGAGGAGCCGGCGTCGGGAGCCGGCGTCGGGACGGGCGCCGGAACGGGCGCCGGAACGGGGGCATCGGGTGTCGTTCACGGGTGTTCGAGATCGGCGTGCGCAGATCGTGCCTTCGTGACCGGCAAGACTGTCGCCATGAGTTCTGTCGCCTTCATCGGCCTTGGCGTGATGGGCACGCCAATGGCCCGTCATCTTGCTGCCGCCGGCCACCAGGTCACCGTCTACAACCGCACACCCGAGAAAGCGCTCGCATGGGTTGCGCTGTACGGCAACCGCGCCGCGCCCACGCCGCGCGAGGCAGCGGATGGCGCCGAGTTCGTGTTCCTGTGCGTGGGCAACGACAACGACGTACGCGATGTCGTGTACGGCCTCGACGGAGCGCTGGCCGGCGCAGACGCCGGCGCGGTGCTCGTCGACCACACGACGGCCTCGGCGAAGGTGGCGCGCGAGCTGGCGGAGGCCGCGGCCGAGTTCGGTGTCGGCTTCGTCGATGCGCCGGTGTCGGGTGGCCAGGCCGGTGCCGAGAACGGCCAGCTCACGATCATGTGCGGCGCCGACGACGAAGCGTTCTACGAACTGGCCAAGCCGGTGATGGGCGCGTATGCGAAGGCCAGCGCGTTGATGGGCCTGGCCGGCGCCGGCCAGCTGACCAAGATGGTGAATCAGATCCTCATCGCCGGCATCGTGCAGGGCCTCTCCGAAGGCTTGAACTTCGCAGTGAAGGCCGGGCTCGACCCCGAGCAGGTCACCGATGTCATCAAGTTCGGTGCAGCGCAGAGCTGGCAGCTGGAGAACCGCGGCCGCACGATGGTGCGCAACGAGTTCGACTTCGGCTTCGCCGTCGAGTGGATGCGAAAGGACCTGGGCATCGTGCTCGACGAAGCCAACCGCAACGGCGCGCGGCTGCCTGTCACTGCGCTCATCGACCAGTTCTATGCGCAGGTCGTCGCCCGCGGCGGCAAGCGCTGGGACACCAGCAGCCTGATCCATCTGCTGGCGAGCGACTGAGCTGTCGGCTAGGCACGGCGCGATCAGACCTCGTGCAGACGACCGTCAGCGACGTCGTAGACGAAGCCGCGGATGTGGTCCTTGTACTGCACGAACGGGCTCTGCTGTAGACGGTCGATGCTTTGCCGGGTATCGAGGTAGGGGTCGTCGAAGCATTCGAGCGCCCACCACGGCTTGATGCCCACCTCGGCTTCCACCTCGGCCTTGAACGCGTCCTCGTTGAGCGCATGCAGGCCGCAGTTGGTGTGGTGGATCAGGGCGATCTCGCGGGTGCCCAGCAGCCGCTGCGAGGCCGAGCATCTCGAAGATGTCCATTCGGCTGTCCATGCACGCCACGATGGCGAGGTGGCGTGCGGGGCGCAGCGACAGGTCGCCGTCGGCGAACTCCTCCACGTAGCACTCGTTGTGCGCGAGTAGTTCTGCGGCGTTTGGTTGGAACGGCTCGCCGGTCATTGGGCGGGCCTTTTCGATCGCGGCGGTGTGCCGATGGGTGGCGTGAGGGTGGGGCAACACGGACGGTAGCGTTGCGGCCATGACCGACACCACTCGCCCCATGGGTCTCGACGGCGGCATGGATCCGCGCCTCGATGTGTTCAACCGCCTGTTGAAGAACCGTGTGATCATGCTCGGCACCGATGTCAACGACGACATCGCCAACCAGATCTGTGCGCAGCTGCTCTACCTCGAGGGTGAAGACTCCAGCTTCGACATCTGGCTGTACATCAACAGCCCCGGCGGGTCGGTCACCGCCGGCATGGCCATCTACGACACGATGCAGTTCGTCAGCTGCGATGTCGCCACCGTCTGCATGGGGATGGCCGCCAGCATGGGGCAGTTCCTGCTCACCGCCGGCGCCGCCGGGAAGCGCTACACCCTGCCCAACGCCCGCATCATGATGCACCAGCCGCTCGCCGGCCTGCGCGGCCAGGCCACCGACATCGCCATCCAGGCCGAGCAGCTCGCGTACACCAAGCGGCGCATGGCCGAGCTGATCTCGCATCACTCGGGTCAGCCGCTGGAGAAGATCCAGGCCGACAGTGAGCGCGACCGCTGGTTCACGGCCGACGAAGCCAAGGCCTACGGTCTGGTCGACAAGGTGATCGTACGCCGCGGCGAGATCGTCTGACGTCTCCAGCCGGCTGCTCAGCCGCCTGTCGTGCTACCTGTCGTGCTACCTGTCGTGGCTGGGGTAGGGGTAGCGGCCACGTTGCCGATGACGGCGCCGCACCTCTGCTCGGTGTAGGCGATGACGCGGTTGGCCGCCGGCTCACTGGACCTGGCCGTGTCGGCCACCCGCTGCATCGATGCGGGATCGTTCGGGTCGACCGTGACGGCGGTTTCCAGGTTCGCCACCATCGTGTCCCATTCGGCCTCGATGGCCAACGGGGCCGATCTGGCGACCGTGCGCCACGAGCTCAGCACCCGATCGATGTCGGCATCGTTGGTGATCGCAGGGGAGTTGAGATCGGTTAGGTGGTTGCCCACCTGTGTGCAGTAGTTGGCCTCGCTGCGCTGCTTCGTGTCGTCCCCGCACGCGACCAGGCCCAACGGCAGGGCCGTCAGTGCCAGGGCGATGATGCGTGCCGCCGAGCTGCTCATCCACCGATTCTCTCAGGTCGTCGTCACGCTCGCGCGGTCACCAGATCGGAACGCCTCAACCCGAGGCACTGAGACGGGTTGTCATCGGGCGCTCACCCGATATGTTGCGCCTTGTCGCCGTCGGGGAACCGGTTGCCGTTCCCTCCCTCGTTCGTTGGCGCACCATGCGCCACCGTGGCGCATCGTGCGCCACCAGTTCGTCGGAGGAGGCGCGCATGCTTGCCGCTGTCCGCTCTGCCACGGTGTTCGGCGTCGAAGGGCGCCCGGTCACCGTCGAAGTGCACGTGTCCACAGGTTTGCCCGCGTTCCAGATCGTCGGCCTGCCCGACGAGGCATGTCGCGAGTCGCGCGACCGCGTCCGCGCTGCCGTGTTGTCCAGTGAGCTGGTCTGGCCGTCGTGTCGTGTAACCGTCAACCTGGCGCCGTCCAGCCAGCGCAAAGGCGGGTCCGGGCTCGATCTCGCGATTGCGATCGGGTTCCTTGCGGCACACGGCCAGGTGCCGGTCTCGCAGCTGGAGGGCCTTGGTTTCATTGGCGAACTCGGGCTTGATGGCAGCATGCGCCAGGTCGCCGGTGTCGCCCCGATGGTGGCGGCGATGGCCGAGGTGCGGCCGGTGGTGCCGCTGGCAAACTTCCGTGAGGCGCAGGGTGTGGCAGGCGAGGGCGTGCGCGTGGCGCGCACGTTGCGCGAGGTCGTCGATGCGCTCAACGCCGAGGCACCGTGGCCGCAGCCCCCCGACGAGGCGTTCGAGGATGATGAGCCACCGCCGGCCGACCTTGCCGACGTACGCGGCCAGGCGATGGCGCGTATGGGCCTGGAGGTTGCGGCCGCCGGGGCGCACCACCTGCTCTTGGTGGGTCCGCCGGGCTCGGGCAAGACGATGTTGGCGCAGCGCATTCCCGGGCTGCTGCCCGCACTGCAGCCCGACATCTCGCTGCAAGCGACAATGATCCATTCGGCGGCCGGTGTGCGCCTTCCCGCAGGTGGGCTGGTGCGCCGAGCGCCGTTTCGGGCTCCACATCACAGCAGTTCGATGGTTTCGCTGGTCGGGGGCGGCAGCATCAGCCTGAGGCCGGGCGAAATCTCGCTCGCGCACGGGGGTGTCCTGTTCCTCGACGAACTGGGCGAGTTCGCCCCGTCCGTGCTCGATGGCTTGCGTCAGCCGTTGGAGGAAGGCGTCATCCGGTTGGCCCGTGCCAGGGCGTCGGCGGCCCTTCCCGCCAGGTTCCTGCTGGTCGCAGCAACCAATCCGTGCCCGTGCGGTGGCGGGGCACCCGGTGCATGCGAGTGTGACGAGACGGCACGCCTGCGATATCTGCGGCGATTGTCGGGCCCGCTGCTGGATCGCTTCGATCTTCGAGTGGGTGTGTCGCGGCCGGGCGTCGACGATCTGCTCGCCAGTGGTGGGGGAGAACCCACGGTCGTGGTGGCTGCCCGGGTCGCCGCCGCCCGTCTGCGAGCGCTCGACCGCATCGGCATGGTCAATGCCAACATCCCACCTGCCCAGCTCGACGCCCTGGCGCCGTTGCATCCCGAAGCACGGCTGCGCCTACGACAGGAGCTGGAAAGCGAGAAGCTCACCGGTCGCGGCTACCACCGCATCCGCCGGGTGGCCAGAACGATCGCCGACCTGCACGGTGCCGACGACCTGGTGCTCGACGAGCACGTGCTGATGGCGTTGAACATGCGGGTGCGGCTCAGTGTCTCATCACGCGAGCGCGCGGCATGAGCAGGCTCGGTGATGCAGTGTCCGGTGGTGGCACGCCCCCGGAGGCTTTCGTGGCCTCGCTCGCCGGCTTCCGCCACATGAACCTGCATCGGCTGGGCGCTTTGCTGCGCCACCACTCGCCTGCGGAGGCGTGGCAGGTGGTGCTGGGCGAATGTCCCTCCACCGGTCTCATCTCGCGAGTCCTCGCGCAGGACGACGTGCGAGCGATGTGGCGGCGCTGCGCGGGCGAGCGTCCGCCGGCCGAGGTGTGGCAGCGGTGCTGCGATCTCGGTCTGGAGGTGCTGCCGTACGGGCACGAGCGCTACCCAGCCGGCCTGCTCGACGACCCGCTCCCGCCCCCCGTTCTGTTTGCACGTGGCAACCTCGGCCTGTTGGCGGGTAGGCGCGTTGCGATCGTGGGCACCCGCAACGCCACCGCGGCAGGTCGCGAAGCTGCTCGGTCCATCGGCCACGGCCTTGCTGTGGCGGGGGTGCACGTGTTGTCCGGCCTTGCGCGGGGCGTCGATGGGCATGCCCATCGAGGCGTGCTCGCAGCCGAGGGCGAGGGCCGGCCCATCGGCATCGTGGCGTCCGGTCTCGATGTGGTGTATCCGCGGGAACATCGCGACTTGTGGGAAGCGACAGGCAACTGCGGGCTGCTGCTCAGCGAAGCCCCGCCCGGTGTCGAGCCCGAGGCCTATCGTTTCCCCTTGCGGAACCGAATCGTGGCGGCGCTCGCAGAAGTGGTGGTGGTGGTGGAGTCGCGCGAGCGCGGCGGGTCGTTGATCACTGCCGCGCAGGCCGTCGAGCGTGATGTGCCGGTGATGGCTGTGCCCGGGCCCGTGGGCACTCGCGCGGCCGTCGGCACCAACCGCCTGTTGTGCGATGGCGCCACCCCGGTCCTGAGCGCCGACGATGTACTGACGGCATTGTCGTTCCAGCATGGTCGTTCGGCGGTGATCGCCGCCGACCTACGAGCGCGGCCGCGAGGCAACGACATCGGTGTCTACCGAGTGCTGCGCAACGACCCGCGCACCATCGATGGGGTCGCACTCGCGTTGGGTATCAGCCTGGTCGATGCGGCCATGAGCCTGGCCCGGCTGGAGTCGGCCGGGTGGGTTGCGCAGGCCGATGGATGGTTCGAGTGCGTGGGTTCCCCGTTGCGATGACCGCTACCGAATACCCTGTGCTGCAATGTCCCCTCGCACGCCTCGTTCCGGTCCCGCCGCGACCAACTATGACGACGTCGCCGCTGCGTGGCAGCTCGAGGGCTTCCTTGCGTCGCTCACCAACAGCGCCGCCAACACCGTCGTCGCATATCGCAGTGACATGGTCGCCTTCATCGGGTGGGCGGCTCGTGGGGGCGTGGATGCGCCTGCTGCTGTCGATCGCACGTTGCTGCGGCGCTACGTGGCGTCGCTCACCACACGCGAATTCGCCAAGCGAAGCGTTGCCCGCAAGGTGTCGTCGCTGCGGCGTTACTTCGGCTACCTGCGCCGCGAGGGTGCGCTTGGCGCCGATCCCAGCGTGGCGCTGCGGTCGCCGGCCGGTGATGGCCGCCTGCCCAGGGTGCTCGACCATGGCGATGTGTCGATCCTGCTCGATGGGCCGACCGCCGCCGACGAACCCCATTGGCGTCGTCTGCGCGACGATGCTGTGCTGGAAGTGTTGTACGGCAGCGGCGTGCGCGTCGGCGAGCTGTGCGGCCTCGATCTCGATGCGCTCGATCTTGCGGGCAGCGCGGTGTCGGTGTGGGGAAAGGGTTCCAAGCAGCGGCGTGTGCCGCTCAGCCAGCCGGCCGTCGCGGCGCTTCGCGCGTGGATGGTCATCCGTGACGATGTGGTGCCGCCGGCAGCCGGTGCCGCCTTGTTCGGCAACGAACGCGGTGTTCGCCTGTCGCCACGCGATGTCCGTCGCATCGTCGATCGACGATCACCACGCCCCACCCATCCCCACGCCCTGCGGCACAGCTTCGCGACCCACCTCCTGGATGGCGGGGCGGATCTGCGTGCTGTGCAAGAACTGCTGGGGCACGCCGACGTGGCGACCACCCAGCGTTACACGCACATCAGTAACCACCGCTTGCGCGAGGCCTACGCGGAGGCGCACCCCCGAGCATGAGACGCGAACTCGATCTGGAAGATTGTTGGCAGCGATGGTTCGACCGGCGCGACCCGATCGCTCGCGATCGCATCATCGTCCACTACTCGCCGCTGGTGAAGTTCGTTGCAGGCCGTGTCGGTGCCGGTCTGCCCAACAGCGTCGACTCGGGCGACCTGGTCAGTGCAGGCGTATTCGGCCTCATCGACGCGGTCGAGCGCTTCGACCCGGCGCGGGGCGTCAAGTTCGAAACCTTTGCGGTACCGCGTATCCGTGGCGCCGTGTTCGACGGCCTGCGTTCGCTCGACTGGGTGCCGCGTTCCGTGCGCAGTCGTGCTCGCGAGGTCGAGAATGCGTTTCAAGATCTGGAAGGCCGGGCGGGTCGTGCACCTACCGACGAAGAGCTGGCCACGCATCTGAGGATCTCGGCCAGCGAGTTCCAGAAGTGGTTGGCATCGATCGCCTCCACCACGGTGGGTCCGCTGGACAGAGCGTTGGTCGCCGGCGCCGAGCCGCGGGCGCTCACCGGCGACATGCCCGATTCGCCTTCGGCCATCGTGGAGGAGGGCGAGGTGAAACGGCTGGTGCGTGTGGAACTGCGCCGCTTGCCCGACCGCGAGAAGTTGGTTCTGTCGCTGTACTACGACGAGGGGCTCACGCTTGCCGAGATCGGCTCTGTTCTCGGCGTCACCGAGAGTCGCGTATCGCAAATTCACACCAAGGCGGTGCTGCACCTGCGTTCACGGCTCGCAGCCACTGGCGTGGCCTGAGGCGTGTCGCGCGGGCGTCGCCACCGAGCCCGGTGGTGACGGGGTGATCGCGGCGTTGGCGCTCGTCGCCGCGTCGTTCGCGCCCACGTGCTATCCGCCGCCGGTCGCAGCGCCCATCGCCGTGCCCTACGCGCAGCCTGCGTGCGCCTTTTGTCCAGGTCACCGCGGGGTGGAGTACGAACTCGCGGCGAACACTTCGGTACGCGCCGTCTCCGCCGGCACAGTCACGTTCTCCGGGGTGGTCGCCGGCACCCGCTACCTGGTCGTGCTGCAGCCCGACGGCAGGCGGGCAACCTACGGCATGCTGGCGGCAGCAACGCCGAGCAACGGCGATCGTGTGCTCGCCGGGCAGGTGGTGGCCCTCAGCTCGTCCCGGCTGTACTTCGGGTTCCGCGACGCGTCCAATGCCCCGATCGACCCGACGTCGATGCTCGGCCGCCTCGTCGGCAGGCCGCGGCTGGTTCCGTTGGACGGTGTCCGCGCACGTGCCGGGGGAGTGCCGCGCCTGGTGTGCCCGGCGGGCGTTTCCGGGTGGTTGGCTGTCTGACCTGCGGGCTCCGCCGATAACATCTCACGGCGGTTCGCTGTTCCGGCGGACCAGATCAACACCGCACATGTCCTCCTGCGGTCGCTTCGGCGCCCGGGCACGTGCGCCGCCAACCGCAGGAGAGGAGACATCACCATGGCTGTCGTCACGATGCGCCAAATGTTGGAAGCCGGTGTCCACTTCGGGCACCAGACCCGTCGCTGGAACCCGAAGATGAAGCGTTTCATCTTCGGTGAGCGCAACGGCATCTACATCATCGACCTCGACCAGACCATGCAGCGCGTCGAGGCCGCCTACAACTTCGTCCGCGACCTGTCCGCCAAGGGCGGCACGGTCCTCTTCATCGGTACCAAGAAGCAGGCGCAGGATCCCGTGCGCAGCTACGCCGAGAAGAGCAACATGCACTACATCAACGAGCGCTGGCTCGGTGGAATGCTCACGAACTTCGAGACCATCTCCAAGCGCGTCGCCAAGATGCAGGAATACGAGCGCATGCGCGCGTCCGGCGAGTTCGAGGCAATGCCGAAGAAGGAAGCGCTGCTGCTCACCCGCGAGCTCGAGAAGCTGCAGAAGAACCTCGGTGGTATCCGTGGCATGACCAAGCGCCCCGACTGCATCTTCGTGCTCGACACGAAGAAAGAGCACATCGCCGTCACCGAGGCCAACAAGCTGAAGATCCCCGTGGTGGCAGTGGTCGACACCAACGTCGATCCGGATGTCGTGCAGTTCCCGATTCCGGGCAACGACGATGCCATCCGCGCCAACGCGCTCATGTGCCACGTCATCGCCGAGGCCGTGCTCGAGGGTCGTTACATCTCGAACAAGCGCAACCCGCAGGTGGTGCCCACCAAGCGCAGCGCAGAAGACGAAGCGGTGTTCGCCTCCACCCAGGCCGATGCGCGCCGTCAGGCCGCCGCCGACCAGGCCGCGCGCGACGCGCGCGTCGCCGCAACAGCACAGGCCCCCGACGTCGATGCCCCCGAAGTCGACACGGCCGCCGCCGGAGCCGAAGTGGCCGAAGTGGCCGAAGTCCAGGTTGAAGCCCCCGCCGAGGTTGAAGCCCCCGAAGCCGACACGGCCGCCGTCGATACCGCAGCAACCGAGATCGAAGCAGAGGCCTGATCGAGAATGGCATTCACGGCAAAGGATGTACAGGCACTGCGCCAGTCCACTGGCGCAGGCATGATGGACGCGAAGAAGGCCTTGGAGGCCAACGAGGGCGATTCCGACGCGGCCAAGCAGTGGCTGCGTGAGAAGGGCCTCGCCGCCAGCGCCAAGCGCGACGATCGCGAGAACACCCAGGGCTTGGTGGCCCTGTTCATCGACGGCAACGTCGGTGCGATCGTCAAGCTCAAGTCGGAGACCGATTTCGTGGCCGCCAGCGACCAGTTCAGGGCCGAAGCGGCCACTCTCGCCGCCTTGGTGGCGCACAAGGGTGAGTCCGCTGTGGCCGAGCGGGCGGCGATCCTCGACGATCTCAAGATCGTGCTCAAGGAGAAGATCGAGCTCGGCGAAGTGGTTCGCATCGAAGCCGCTCCCGGCAACGTGCTGGACAGCTACCTGCACCTGCAGGGTGGTCGCGGCGTGAACGCGGTGCTGGTCGAGATGAGCGGCGCGACGCAAGCGCTCGCTCACGACGTGGCCGTGCACATCGGCTTCGCCCGCCCCAAGTACCTCAGCCGGGCCGACGTTCCCGACGACATCGTCGAGCGCGAGCGGGCCACGCTCGAGACGCTCAGCCGCAACGAGGGCAAGCCCGAGGCTGCGCTGCCCAAGATCGTCGAAGGCCGCGTGAACGGTTTCTTCAAGGACGTGGCGCTGCTCGACCAGCCCTACGCGAAGGACGACAGCCAGTCCATCACCCAGTTCATCGGCTCGGCCGGCATCGTGCGTTACGCACAGATCGAGATCGGCTGAGGCGGGCATGGCCTCTCCCCGCTGGAAGCGCATCGTCTTCAAGCCGTCGGGAGAGGCGTTGGCCGGACCCACGGGTCAAGGTCTCGACGGCGACACGCTCGACGCCTCGGCACTGGAGATCATGGCGGTGCGCGAGATGGGTGTCGACGTGGTGGTCGTCGTCGGTGGTGGCAACTTCTGGCGCGGCAGACAAGGCGCGATGAAGGGGATGGATCCCACCCAGAGCGACCACATCGGCATGCTGGGCACCGTCATGAACGCGCTCGCCTTGCAGGACGCGTTGGAGCGCGCGGGCCAACCGACTCGGGTGCAGAGCGCCATCGAGATGCCGCGCATCGCCGAGCCGTACATCCGGCGGCGCGCAATGCGCCACCTCGACAAGGGCCGCGTCGTCATCTTCGCGGCCGGTACCGGCAACCCCTACTTCACCACCGATACGGCTGCTGCGTTGCGCGCCGCCGAGATCGACGCTGATGCATTGTTGAAGGGCACGCACTCCGGGGTCGATGGCGTGTACGACGCCGACCCGCGTCTGGTGCCGACGGCGAAAAAGTACGAAGAGGTAACCTACCTAGAAGTGATGACGAAGGATCTCAAGGTGATGGACGCCACGGCAATTGCGTTCTGCCGCGACAACAAGATCCCGATCGTGGTGTTCGACATGTCGTCACCGGGTGCGCTGCAAGCGATTCTGCGCGGCGATTCGGTCGGCACCATCGTGCGCGACCGGCCGGTCTGATCACCGGTCTCGAGTCCGTGAGCAGGGGTGGATCGCCCTATCCGCAGCGGGCGTGCTCTCGGATCAGTACGCTGGTGACGTGACTGAAGCAACGATCCTCGACGCGCTCGAGAAGATGGAGAAAGCGGTCGAGCACGTGCAGGTGCAGTTCACGACCGTGCGCACCGGCCGTGCCACGCCGGCGCTCGTCGAGCGGCTGCTGGTCGAGTACTACGGCTCGACGGTTCCGCTGTTGCAGCTCGCCGGCTTCCAGGTGCCAGAGGCGCGACAGTTGCTCATCAAGCCGCACGACCGGGCCACGCTCGGGGCCATCGAGAAGGCCATCCGTGACAGTGATCTGGGCGTCAACCCCAGCAACGATGGCGTGGTCATTCGCATCAACTTCCCGGCGCTCACCGAGGAGCGCCGCAAGGAGTTCGTGAAGGTCGTCAAGCACATGGCTGAAGATGGTCGTGTGTCGGTGCGCAGCATTCGCCGCGATGCGCGCAAGCATCTGGAAGCGGCTGAGAAGTCCAGCGAGATCTCGGCCGACGAGCTGGAACGGGCAGAGAAGGAAATGGACAAGATCACGCACGACCACGTCGAGCTGATCGACAAGGCCCTCGGTCGCAAAGAGCAAGAACTGCTTGAAGGCTGATCGAGCACATTCGAGGGAGGGTTACCGTATGACTGAGGATCCTTGGCGCAAGCGGCGCGATGAAGAGAGCGATTTCGGCCCGCCGCTGTTCAGCGACGACGAGCCGGGCGATCCCGCCCCGGAGGGCATCTCGTTCGGCGACTCAGATACCGGTCCGCTACCGCATTGGACGGAGCCACCGACCGGCGAGGTCCCTCGTGTGCTCGCCCCCAAGGGCACGGGTGACCCCACCGACGATCTGGACGTGTGGTCGTCGTTCTCCGGGCAACAGCCCAGCCGGCGCGAAGGTTCCGGCGCCGACCCCGCGGGCGGGCTCAACGACATCACCGGTCTCTCGCCGGTGTTCGAGCAGTCCGAACCCGGCTTGTTCGAAGAGCCCGCAGCGACCAACCGCGATGATTCGATTCCTGTCCGGCGCGAGCAGGGCCGCATCACCATCGGCACCGACCCCACCGACGGCGCCTCGTCGCGGCCGATGTCGTCGGGTCGGCGCCCCCGCCCTGGAGATGCCACGTCCCGCGGTCGAAGCGGGGCCCGGTCCGCGACCCCCAGTCGCTCGGGGGTGGGCAAGCCCACCGCCGGCAGCAGCGGGCGCGACATGCCGATAGCCATTGCCGTCGGGTTGGGCCTCGCAGCCGTCTTCATCGGCGCGGTCAAGTACAAGCCGTGGGCCGTCGCCGTCATCGTGGTGCTCGTACTCGGTCTGGCCGCGGTGGAGTACTTCGATCGCGTGCGCGAGAAGGGCTACCAGCCTGCGTTCGTGCCCGGAATCGTCGCCTGCGTGGCGGCTCCAGCTGCGGTGTACCACTACGGCATCAGCTGGTTGCCGCTGGTGATCTTCCTCACCTTCACGGCGGTTGCGATCAGCTTCATCGGTGCCCCCAGCCTGGAGTCGAACCCGATGCCCAACATGGCGATCACGTCGCTGGGCATCACCTGGATCGGCGTGCTCGGCTCGTTCGGCGCCGCCATCGTCGCCCTTTCGAACATTCCGACACCCGTGGCAGCCGGATTCGTCAGCAACAGCGTCGGTACCGACACGCTGTTCCTGGTGGCCATCGGCGTGGTGGCCAACGATGTGGGTGCCCTGTTCGTGGGCAGCGCGGTCGGCAAGACGCCGCTGCGGCACTGGATCAGCCCACACAAGAGCGTGGAGGGTCTGCTGGGCGGGACCGTGCTGACGCTCGGCGCGATGTTCCTGGTGGGCGTGGCCGACAAGAGCACGACGTGGAACAGCACCGGCGACCTGTTGCTGCTCGGCCTCGTCATCTCGATCATGGCGCCGGTCGGCGACCTGACCGAGAGCATGTTCAAGCGCAACCTCGACGTGAAGGACTTCGGGTCCATAGTCAAGGGACACGGTGGCATTCTCGATCGCTTCGACGGCTTTCTGTTCGTGATGCCGGCGGTCTACTACCTCACGATCTACCTACACCCCTGGGTCACCAAGTAGTCGCTGTCACGCCGCTACCGCGGTGCAAGATCGGTGCCGGGCTGCGAGACTCCAACCCGTCATGAGTGCTGTGCGCATCGCCATTGCCGGATCCTCCGGCTCCATCGGTACCCAGACGCTTGACGTGGTGCGGGCGGAGGCAGGCCGCTACCAAGTCGTCGCGCTGGGCGTCGCCACGTCGATTGCCGTGCTCATCGAGCAGGCACTCGAGTTCCGACCGAAGGTGGTGGCCGTCGCCGACCCGTCACGACGCGCCGAGGTCGCCGCTGCGCTGCCATTCGCCGAGGTGGTCGCCGACTTCGCCGACCTCGTCGATCCGGCCGATGTGGTCGTCAATGCAGTGGTGGGCTTTGCGGGCCTGCCCGTCACCGTGCGCACGTTGCAGGCGGGTAAGCGATTGGCGCTGGCCAACAAAGAGAGCCTCATCGCCGGTGGCCCGGTGGTGCAGCCATTGCGTGCCACGCCGGGCGCCGAGCTGGTGCCGGTGGACAGCGAGCACTGCGCGGTGCACCAGTGCCTGCGGTCGTCGGCGTTCAACGATCGCGAGGTCAGCCGCATCGTGCTCACCGCCAGCGGCGGGCCGTTCCGCGGCCGCACGTCCGCTGAGCTGGCGAACGTCGGTGTCGACGAGGCACTGGCCCACCCGACGTGGACGATGGGCCCGAAGATCACCATCGATTCCAGCACCCTGAGGAACAAGGGGCTGGAGGTCATCGAAGCCCATGAGTTGTTCGGCACGCCGTATGACCGGATCGAGGTGGTGGTGCACCCGCAGAGCGTCGTGCACTCGATGGCCGAGTTCACCGATGGCAGCACCATCGCCCAGCTCAGCATGCCCGACATGCGCCTCCCCATCGGATATGCGTTGGCCTTCCCGGCGCGTCTCGGCACCCCGTTCGGCCGCATCGATTGGTCGCAGCTCGGCCGTCTCGATTTCGAAGCGCCCGACAGCAACACGTTCCGCTGCCTCGCCCTCGCATACGAGGCCGGGCGTATGGGCGGCACCGCACCGGCATGGCTGAGCGCGGCCAACGAAGTGGCAGTCGACGCCTTTCTGCATGGCCGGTTGCGCTGGCACCAGATCGCAGAGATCAACGACGCCGCGCTCCAGCGTTACGAGCCAGGTGCCGATCAATCCATCGACGACATCATCGCCGCCGACGCCCGCGCCCGCGTGGTGGCCCAGGAGGTCCTTCCCGAATGAGCAACGACATGAGCAACGACATGAGCAACGACATCACCAACGAGACCGGCGCTGGTGAACGGCAGCCGAGCCGCTTCGAGCGGGTGAAGGTGGAAGTGGTGTCCGGCGGCACCCCATCCCCCGCGCCGCCGGCGCAGGCCGATCGCTCGATGATGATCATCGGCACCCTCGGGTGGCTGGCGCTGTTCGTGTTCCTGTTCATGAAGAGTCCATGGACACTCGCGTTCGTGGTCGGTCTCGCGGTGTCGATCATGCTGCACGAACTGGGTCACTTCTGGACGGCACGCAAGAGCGGGATGCGGGCCACCCAGTTCTTCCTCGGCTTCGGCCCGCGCATCTGGAGCACCCATCGCAACGGTGTCGAGTACGGCCTGCGGGCCATCCCGCTCGGTGGTTTCGTGAAGATCATCGGCATGACCAACGTCGACGACGTGGCGCCCGACGACGAACCGCACACCTACCGGCAGGGCAGCTACGCCCGCCGCATGTGGGTGATCACCGCCGGCTCGGTCATGCACGCGATCATTGCGGTCGTGTTGATAACGGCGGTGTACGCCACGTCCGGCAGCTACCGCGAATCGGGTCGTGTCACCGTCCAACGCGTCGTCGCCGGTTCGCCTGCCGACGTTGCCGGGCTGAGGCCCGACGACACCGTGCTGTCGGTGGGTGGCACCGCGATAACCAAGGACAAGGAGGTCGGCGCCGCGCTCACCACGTCACACGTGCCGGGCGACAGCATCGACGTCTCGATCATTCGCGACGGCACCCCGCTGACGCTGCAGGCCACGCTCGGGCAGAACCCCGACGTGCCCGACGGCCAGGTGAAGGCCTTCCTGGGCATCAGCTACACCTCCATCGACCTGGTGCCCATGTCGTTTGTCTCGGCGATCACCCAGGGCCCGAAAGACCTTGTGGTGGGCGTCGGTCGGGCCACCGTCGCCATTGCGCGGGTCATCAACCCGGTGAGCGTGTATGGACATCTCGTGGGGACCAACTCCGACCGGTCGACGCGGCCGGGCACCATCGTCGGTGCCACCAACATCAGCTCCGATGTGGGCAAGTTCGACGGCTGGGTGGGGATGCTGGTCTTTCTCGCCAACGTCAACCTCGTGGTGGGTGTGTTCAACATGTTCCCGTTGCTGCCGCTCGACGGTGGCCACGCCGCGATCGCCACCTACGAGCGGCTGCGTTCGCGCCGTGGCAGGCGCTACTACGCAGACGTGAACAAGCTGATGCCCGTCGCCGCTGTCTGTATCGCGCTGCTCGCGTTCGTGTTCTTCACCGGGCTCTACCTCGACACGGTGAGGGGCTGAGCTTCTCATCAGCGGTGCGAACTGGCACACTGCACACGTGAGCTTCGAACGACGCACCACCCGCCAACTCTTCGTCGGCAAGGTGCCCGTCGGTGGCGGAGCACCGATCACGGTGCAGTCGATGACCATCACCAAGACGGCCGATGTCGAGGGCACCTTGCAGCAGATCTACGCGCTGGCCGCGGCCGGCTGCGACATCGTGCGCTGCACGTGCAACGACGCTGACGCGGCAGTGGGCCTGGCGCAGATCGTGCCGCGCTCGCCGATCCCGATCATCGCCGACATCCACCACCAGTACAAGATGGCGCTCGCAGCCATCGAGGCCGGCGTGCACGGCCTGCGGTTGAACCCGGGCAACATCCGCCGCCCGGAGCACATCAAGGCCGTCGCGGCCGAGGCCAAGGATCGCGGCTTGCCCATCCGCATCGGGGTCAACGGCGGTTCGCTGGACCCCGCTCTCTACGAGAAGTACGACGGCCTGAAGCCCGAGGCCATGGTGGAGAGCGCGCTGAAGGAGATCGCCTACTTCGACGAGGTTGGCTTCACCGACTACAAGATCAGTGTGAAGGCCTCGAACGTGCCGATGATGGTGGAGGCCTACCGTCAGCTCAGCGAGGCCACCGATGCGCCGTTGCACCTCGGTGTCACCGAGGCCGGCCCGCCACCCGCCGGGCTGGTGAAGGCCACCGCCGGCATTGCCACGCTGCTCTTGGAAGGTATCGGCGACACGATTCGCTACAGCCTCACCGCCGACCCGGTGGAGGAAGCCCGCGCCGGCCGGCAACTGCTGGAGGCGCTTAGCCTGCGTGAGCGCAAGAACGTCGACCTCATCGCCTGCCCGTCGTGCGGTCGCGCGGAAGTGGATGTGATCGACGTCGCCAACCGGGCGATGAAGGCGTTCGGCGACCGCAAGATCCCGCTGCAGGTCGCCGTCATGGGTTGTGTGGTCAACGGGCCCGGCGAGGCCCGCGAGGCCGACCTCGGCATTGCCGCCGGCAACAAGCGAGGCCATCTGTTCGTGAAGGGGCGCAACGTTGCCGTCGTGCCCGAGAGCGAGATGGTGGAGGCACTGGTGGAATGGGCCGAGTTCATCCACGAGCACGGCACCGAGGCTGCGCTTGCCCGCGTCGACACCACCATCGCCGAGCGCGAAGCCGCCAAGGATCGGGCGCAACTGCTCGACGACCAAGGCGCCGACGTCAACCACTCGCAGGAGAAGATCGTCGCGATCCGCCGAACTGTCAGCGGCGGCTGATTCCTACATCAAGGTGAAGTGAGGTTCCGGCCCCCGGCCATGGCCACTCGTCGACTCGCAAGTCGAGCGGTGACTGCGTGACGCAGTCACGTTCTGTCGCATCTGCTGCGATGTTCCATGACAGCGTCGAGTGAAGTCGTCGGAACCTGCTCTGTCACACCCGTTTGAGATGGTGCGGTCATGGATGCTCGGTTTCGTCACATCGCTGCGCTTGCGGCCAGTCAGCACTCGGCGATCTCCTCGCGTCAACTCCGGACTAGCGGAGTCAGCTCGTCGTTGTGCTCGCAGTGGGTGCACGCTGGGCTGCTGGAACGCCTCGGTCCGAAGTCGTTCTCGGTGGCGGGTTCGTCGCCGACGTGGATGCGGGCACTGACCGCAGCATGGTTCGACCTCGACGGCGTTGGCTGGGTCGCGGGCAGGTCAGCCGCCAGGCTGCTCGGCCTCGACGGGTTCGGAGGCGATCATCTCGAACTGCTCGTACCGCGGGCCTTGCGCTCTCGGCAGAGCACCGGTCGGGTGCGCTCCACGGCCGAAGCGCCAGGTCGGGCCGACGTCGTCCGCGTGGAGGGGCTTCGCGTGCTGCGAGCTGAACGGCTCATCCTCGATGCCCCGCTCTTCGGGTTTACGCGGGCCGAGATCGAGAATGCGATCGATTCAGCGCTCCGACTCCGTCTCGTCGGAGAACAGCGGCTTCGAACGAAGGTCTTGCACAGGCACAGCCGCGGCATCAACGGTGGGCGCTTGCTGCTCGACGCGCTGGTGGATACCGGCGGCGAAAGCCGGCTCGAGCGCTGGTTTCTCCGCCTTGTACGGGAGGCAGGTATCGAGCGTCCGATGCTGCAGAAGGTGTTTCGCGCCGATGGGCGCACCGTGGCGAGGGTCGACGCCTTCTTTCCACGCGGCCTCGTGGTCGAGGTCGCCGGACACGGTACGCACGCCACTCGTCGCCAGCGCCAGAGCGACGCCGAGCGACACACCGAGCTCACGCTGCGCGGTCTGCGCGTGTTGACGTTCACTTACGAGGATCTGCGCGACCGACCGGAGTGGGTGCTGAGTCGGCTGTGCCGAGCCTTGCGATCAGTCGCCTGACGAGACGCTGTCACGTTTCCTCTCATTGGAGGCGAGATCGTGTGACAGCGTTGGAGACCTCAGGTGATCAGATAGAACGGAGCACCGTGTCGAAGCGCGAACGCACTCCGTGCCCCAAGGGGTACTGGACGATCTGGTTCACGGTCGCGCTCGACCTCATCGGCTTCGGCATCGTGGTGCCCATCCTCGGCCGCTACGCCGAGCGTTTCGGCGCGTCCGGCCTCACCGTCGGGCTGCTGTTCGCATCCTTCTCGCTGGCGCAGTTCGTGTGCTCCCCACTCCTGGGCCGACTGTCCGACCACATCGGGCGCAAGCCGGTCATCGTCATCTCGCTGATCGGCACGGCCATCGGCAGTTTCGTCACCGGCGCGGCCAACGTGCTGTGGCTGCTGTTCCTCGGCCGGGTGATCGACGGCGCATCGGGCGCGAGCCTCGCAGTGGCGCAGGCGGCTGTCGGCGACATGGCAGAGCCGAAGGATCGACCGCGTTTGATGGGGTTGCTCGGGGCTGCCTTCGGCGTCGGGTTCGTGGTCGGGCCGGCGCTCGGTGGCCTCGCTGCCCTCGGCGGGCCGCACGTGCCGTTCTACGTCGCTGGTGTGCTCGCGCTGATCAACGCCGTCGCCGCGATCATCCGCCTGCCGGAGACGAAGGCCGCTGGTGGCCCGTTGCAGCCCGTCCGTCGTGGCCGCCGCCACGCGGCCACGCCGGCGCTGCGCCAGTTGGCCATCGTCGGGTTCGTCACCACGGTGGCGTTCACCGCCTTCGAGGCCACGTTCTCGTTGCTGGGCGATCGCCGATTCGGTTTCACCGAGAAGGACACGGCCTTCGTGTTCGTCGGCATCGGCCTGGTGCTGGTGGCGCTTCAGGGTGGTGCCTACGGCAAGCTCGTCAACAAGTTCGGCGTCCATTCCCTCTACGTCGGGGGCCTGGTGTTGCTCGCGCTCGGCCTCGCCGCGGTCAGCGTGGCCACTGTGTGGCCGGTGCTGATCGCCGCGCTGTTCCTGCTGTCCGTCGGGCAGGGGTGTGCTTCACCCTCGATCACGTCGCTGGTCAGCGAACACGCGCCTCCGCATCGGCGAGGCGAAGCAATGGGCTTCCAGCAATCGGCGGGCGCAATCGGTCGCATCGTGGGCCCGCCGATGGCAGGGTGGATGTTCGACACCACGGGCATCTGGAGCCCGTACGCCGCCGCCGCCGTGCTGTGCGCCGGCGCCGTGGTGCTGCTGGTGGTGTGGGGCTTCCAGCGCCCGATGAACGCTCAGTCCGCCTGACCCCTGCGAGACTGCGCACCAGTGGCCAGCTCGTCCGACCATCCCTCGCTCGAGCGCCTGATCGCCTTCGAGTCGCGCCGTAAGGTCCGGAAATCGATGGGCTATCAGGCCAGCCTGGACGGTGTACGCGCGCTGTCGGTGATCGGTGTCATTTTGTACCACGCCGGGTTCGGTTGGATGCCCGGCGGATTCTTCGGGGTCGAGGTGTTCTTCGTCGTCTCCGGGTTCCTGATCACGAGCCTGCTTATCGAGGAACGCGACCGCAGCGGCCGGATCGGCCTGCGCCAGTTCTGGCGTCGCCGCTGGCGGCGACTGCTGCCCGCATTGTTCACGATGCTGCTGGCGGTGGGGGTGTGGGCCGCGTTGTGGGGCACCAGCGAACAGCACACGCAGTTGCGGCGCGAGTACCCGTGGAGCATCTTCTACATGGCCAACTGGGGCCAGATCTTCGGCCAGGTGCCCTACTTCTCGGGCAGTCCCACGCTGTTGCGCCACCTGTGGAGCCTGGCTGTCGAGGAGCAGTGGTATCTGGTCTGGCCGGTGGTGTTCATCTTGATCACACGCGCGCCTGGTCGCGAGCGAGACGGCCGCCGCGGCGTTGTGCTGGTGCTGCTCGCCGTGGCGCTGATGGTGGGCACCGCCATCGCCGATGCGGCCGGCTGGCCCGCTCGCTGGTTCCGCCCCTTCCCATTCGAACTGCAGTCAGTGGACCCCACGAACTTCCTGTACTTGTCCACGATCTCGCGCTCCAGCGGGCTGTTGCTCGGCGCAGGGATGGCGTTCCTGTGGCGTCCGTGGCGTGTGCCGCACACCCCCAGGGAGGGGCGTTCGTTGGTCGATGGTGTCGCGCTCGCGGCGGTCACCATGCTTGCCATCACCTTCACCATCGGTGATGTTGCCGGTGGTGCGACCTTCACGTGGATGCTGCCTGCGGTCACTCTCGCCTCGGCGGCATTGGTGGCAGCAGTGCTCCATCCGTCGTCGATCGTGGCGCGCCCGCTGTTCGAGATGCGGCCGCTGGTCGCGATCGGCAAGCGGTCGTACGGCCTGTATCTCTGGAGCTGGCCGATCAGCCGTATCTTCGGTGCGTACCAAGGTTCGTGGCCCCGCTTCATGTTGGCGATGGCCGTGACGGCACCGGTGAATGAGGTGTGCTACCGATTCGTGGAGACCCCGATCCGGTCGGGCGCCATCGCGCGGTGGAGTCGGCGCCAGCGGGATCGGCGAGCGAACCTGACCGTCGCCGGCTTTGCAACTTCGGCATTGGTGCTGGGCGTGCCGCTGCTCGTCTTCTTCGCAGCAGCCGATCCCGTCTTCGACCCCGCCAAGGACAGCAGCGCCGATGTGGTGTTCGACCTTGGCAAGATCGGCGATGCTGCTGCGGCCGATGTCAGCGCCTCATCACTGGACCAGGGCGGGTCGAGCACGCCCCCCAATACTGGCGAGCGCCCCACGACGGGCGCGAGGCTGCCTCGCCGGCTCGTGATCGTCGGCGATTCCACGGCGCATTCCCTTGCGATCAACCTGCCGAGCGGGATCAGCGAGACGTTCACCGTCAGCGACGGCTCGGTGGAAGGGTGCAGCGTGTACGGCAGCGGCACGGCGATCTCGGCACGGCCGTTCACGAGATCCTTCGGCGAGTGCGGCGGGTGGCAGCAGCGATGGGTTCAGGCTGCGCAGCAAGCTGACGCAGAGCTGGCGCTGGTGGTGATCGGCGCCTGGGACGTCTTCGATGTCGAGGTCGACGGGCAACGGCTCCAGTTCGGTACCGGCGAGAATGACCAGCGGTTCACCGCGGGGGTGCAAAGTGGTATCGATGCCCTGGCAGCTGTCGGCGTGAAGGTGGCGTTGCTGGAGGTGCCATGCATGCGGCCCCAGGATGTGAAGGGTGCTGGTGTGCCGGCGTTGGCGGAGCGCGGCGACGACGCACGGGTGGCGCACGTGAACGACCTGTTGCGCCGGGTGGCGTCGACGAACGCCGCCACCACCACGTTCATCGCCGGGCCGAGCGAGTACTGCGCCGACGAAGCAGTCGCCGCCGACCTCGGGTACCGCTGGGACGGCGTGCACCCGTACAAGCCGGGAGCGAAGTTGATGTTGGAGGCGATCGCTGCGGCGTTACTGGCCGTGCCTGTGCCCTGATGGGAGGTGGCCGGACACGAGCTGGTCAGTAGTTGCCCGATC